>CAZOQY010000248.1:0-4995 GCA_964581835.1 uncultured Streptomycetaceae bacterium
CCCTGACGCTCATGTCCGCTCCAGTCGTATCCGCCTGAACCAGCCGCCGCCACCGGCCGGCTCGTCATTCGTCACGCGCAGGCCCGGCGTTCGGGACAGGACGTCCTCGAATACCACGTCGAGTCGCGTCACCATGCGCCCGGCAAGCGGGCTAAGCAGGCGCCGCAGCAGCGCCGGTTGCCCGGACTTGAGGAATTTATCGAATATCAGCACGGTGCCGCCGGGGCGCACGACACGCGCGGTTTCGGCCAGCGCTTGCGCTGCGTCGGGAACGACCGCAAGGATCAGGTGAAGCACGGCATGGTCGAAGCTTGCGTTCCGGAAAGGCAGCGCCAGGCTGTCGCCCTGCACTGCGGCGAAATCGAGACCGGCCGCATGCCGCCGGCAGCGCGTCAGCATGGCGGCGGTGAGATCGAGGCCGACGTAACGATGGTCGCGCGGAAGCAATGGAAGATCGAGGCCGCTGCCTACGCCATTGACCAGCACGCGGTCGCGACCGGTCCGGGGCAGCGCCGCGAGGCTCGCCCGGCGGGCCGCGGTGAATGCCGTTCCGGCGACGAGATCGTAGAAGGGGGCGAGGAGGGTGTAACTGAGCCGCAGGCTCACGGAGATTAGTGCAGCACCCGCGGCATGGAGAGCATGAACTCGGCTATCGGCGCGTCGAACTGCACGCCGTCTTCCGCGACCATCTGGTAGCTGCCGCGCATGGTTCCGACCGGCGTGGCGATGGCGGTGCCGCTGGTGTACTGGAAACTTTCGTTCGGGCGCAGCCGCGGTTGTTCGCCGATGACGCCGGCCCCGCGCACTTCCTGCACCTGGTTGTTGGAGTCGGTGATGACCCAGTGGCGGCTGACGAGCTGCGCCGGCACCGAGCCGGTGTTGGTGATGGTGATGGTGTAGGCGAACACGTAGCGACCGATGTCCAGGTCGGACTGGTCCGGTATGAAGGCGGTGCGCGCCGCAACAGTGATCTCGTATTTCTTGTCCGCCATTCGTCGATTCTTGACCATTTCGCCGGGGCATGCAAGAACGGGTAAAATCACGGCGTCATTCAGAGGCCGACATGGTGAAAAAGCACCTCATCGCTCCCAGCATCCTGTCGGCCAACTTCGCCCGGCTGGGTGAAGAAGTGCAGAACGTGATTGCCGCCGGCGCCGACTGGGTGCATTTCGACGTAATGGACAACCACTACGTGCCCAACCTGACGATCGGCCCGCTGGTTTGCGAGGCGATCCGGCCGCTCACCCAGGCGGTGATCGACGTGCACCTGATGGTGAAGCCGGTGGATCGCATAGTTCCCGATTTCGCCAGGGCCGGCGCCAACGTCATTTCGTTTCATCCCGAAGCGTCCGAGCACGTGGACCGCACCATCGCCCTGATCAAGGACCAGGGATGCAAGGCGGGACTGGTGTTGAACCCGGCCACGCCGCTCGCGTGTCTCGATCACGTCATCGACAAGCTCGACCTGGTGCTGATCATGTCGGTGAATCCGGGATTCGGCGGACAGAAGTTCATTCCGCAGGCGCTGAAAAAGCTTGCCGCCGTGCGCGGTCTCATCGAGGCGACCGGGCGTGATATCCGCCTCGAGGTCGACGGCGGCGTGAAGGTGGACAACATCGCCGAGATCGCGCGCGCCGGCGCCGATACTTTCGTGGCCGGATCCGCCATTTTCGGCACCCGGGATTACAAGGCCACCGTGGCGGCGATGCGCGCCGAGCTCGCGAAAGCCTGATGCCCATTCCGTTTTTCGTTTCGTGAGCAATCCGGCCTTCCCGCTGCGCATCAGGGCCGCGATGATCGACCTCGACGGCACGCTGGCGGACACCATCCCCGACCTCGCGGCCGCGGCCAACATGATGTTGCGTGAAATCGGCCGGCCCGGTCTTGAAGTCGCGCTCATACGCACCTTCGTCGGCAAGGGCATACCGAAACTGGTTGAACGGACGCTTGCCGCCGCGAACGGCGGCAAGATTCCCGCCGGGCTGATGGAGCAGGCGTTGCCCGTCTACGAACGCTGCTATGCCGAAGTAAACGGCAGGCATACCGTGGTCTATCCGGGCGTGAGCGAGGGGCTGAAGGCCATGCGCGAGATGCAATTGCCGCTCGCCTGCGTGACGAACAAGTCCGGGCGTTTTACCGCGCCGCTCCTCGATTACCTCGGCCTCTCGCAGTATTTCGACCAGGTCATCGCCGGCGATACCTTGCCGCAAAAGAAACCCGATCCCGCGCAATTGCTGCACGCGTGCCGCGGTTTCGGCATCGCGCCGAAAGAGATGCTGATGATCGGGGACTCGGGCAACGATGCCGAAGCCGCGCGCGCCGCCGGCTGCCCCGTGTTCTGCGTTCCCTATGGTTACAACGAAGGGCGGGATGTGCGGGAGCTCGACGTAGATGCTATAGTACCGACGCTTGTCGAAGCAGCCCGGTTGATACAAAAAGCCTGATGACAGAAGCTGAATTCAACCGGCTCGCCGCTGCTGGCTATAACCGCGTTCCGGTAGTGCTCGAGACGTTCGCCGATCTCGACACGCCCCTTTCCATCTATCTCAAGCTCGCCAACCGGCCGTACAGCTATCTGCTGGAATCGGTGGTGGGCGGCGAGCGCTTCGGCCGCTATTCGTTCATCGGGCTGCCCGCCGCAACCCGGATCGAGGTGCGTGGGGACGTTTGCGCCGAGTTTCGAGACGGACGGACGGTTACGGAGAAGCGGGTAGCCGACCCGTTGGCCTACGTCAACGACTACCTGGCGGGCTTCAGGGTGGCGCAGGATGCGAGCCTGCCCCGGTTCTGCGGCGGACTGGTCGGCTATTTCGGCTACGACACGGTGCGTTACATCGAGCGCCGGCTTGCCTCGTCGCAGAAGAAGGACGAGTTCGGCATCCCCGACATCCTGCTGCTGGTGTCCGAGGAGATTGCGATCGTCGACAACCTGACGGGCAAGTTGACGCTGGTGGTCTACGCCGAGCCGGGAAAGGCAGGCGCGTTCCAGGCGGCGCGCGGCCGGTTGAAACAGTTGCTGGCGAAGTTGCGCGAGCCGGTCGCGATCCCCGCGGACGCGCGCGGCCCCTCGGAGCCCGCGGTTTCGGGGTTCGGCCAGGCCGCTTATCACAAGGCGGTCGAGCGGGCGAAGCATTACATTTTCGAGGGCGACATCATGCAGGTCGTCCCCTCCCAGCGCATGTCCAAGCCGTTCCGCGCTTCGCCGCTCGCGCTCTACCGGGCGCTTCGGACCATCAACCCGTCTCCCTATATGTACTACTTCGATTTCGACGGGTTTCACGTGGTCGGCGCCTCGCCCGAGATACTGGCGCGACTGGAAGGCGACACGGTGACGGTACGTCCCATTGCCGGCACGCGCCGCCGCGGCGCGACGCCGGCTGAGGACGTCGCGCTCGAAAAGGAACTGCTGGCCGACGAGAAGGAGCGCGCCGAGCACCTGATGCTGGTGGACCTCGGGCGCAACGACGCCGGGCGCGTAGCGCAGACCGGCAGCGTGAAGGTGACCGAACAGATGGTGGTCGAACGGTATTCGCACGTGATGCACATCGTTTCCAACGTGGAAGGAAAACTCAGGCCCGGCCTGAACGCCATCGACGTGCTGCGCGCGACGTTTCCGGCCGGTACCGTTTCCGGCGCGCCCAAGGTGCGGGCGATGGAGATCATCGACGAACTGGAGCCGGTCAAGCGCGGCGTGTATGCGGGCGCGGTCGGCTACCTCGGTTTTCACGGCAACATGGATGTCGCCATCGCGCTGCGGACGGCGGTGGTGAAGAACGGGACGCTCTACGTGCAGGCCGGCGGTGGCGTGGTCGCCGATTCGCAGCCCGAGGCGGAGTGGCAGGAAACCCAGAACAAGGCCAAAGCCCTGCTGCGCGCCGCCGAACTGGCCGAGTCCGGCCTCGACACGAGGATGGATTAAGGAGCGGGCGTCAGGACGACAACGATTCGGCCAGGAGTTTTCTCGGAGACCTGAGACCGACCGGGTTCATCTCGTGCAGCAACTGCTCGAGGAGATGGTTGAGCGTTTGCAGGGATTCGGGTGGCAGCTTGAACAGGGCCTCTTGCAGCAGGCCACGCGCAGGCTGCGGCACGCGCGCGATCAACGCCTTGCCTGACCGGGTCAGAAACAATCGAACGACGCGCTGGTCATCCGTCGAGCGGTCGCGCTTGACGAGGCCCTTCTCCTGCAGCTTGTCGAGCAGGTTGCTCGCGGTGGACTGATGGATGGCCATGGAGTCGGCGATTTCCGACACTTTCAGACCGGGTGACTGGTGCAATTCCCACAGGGCCCATACCAGCGCGCCGTTGACCCCGGTCTGCTGCTCGATCCACTTGTAATGGCGCTTGGTCGAATTGATGACCAGGCGGAATTTCGCGAGGGTATCGAGAACGGTTCCCGAGGCGGATGCTCCCCGCGCTTTGCGCGCGGTTCCCCGGGGCTTTTCGAGGCGTAAGACATTGTTTCTTTGAGACATTACAACTCCGATTGGCGCTGTGGCGCCAAGTAGCACGTTGTCGTGTGCTGAGTGTTTGTCTCCTTCCGGCCTGCATGTCCCCGCAGGCAAACGGCTTTCTTGTTCCCGGACGAATGATGACACAGCCCACCCCTCTTTGGAAACTATAAATTTGTAACCATATAATTTAATAGAACAATTTATATAAATCATATTTGTTGCAAAATTACCGACAATTTCCCTATGAAAACAGTCAAAATTGTTCGTTTTCATTGCGGCGCTTGCGTGACTTCTGGCACATTGCACGGAACCCTGTAGCAGGGGCGAGGCGTCATCCGGCTCTGTTCCGGGCGGCCCGAACTTTGAATACCAACTCGAGGAGATTCATCCAATGAACAAAAAATTGATGGCGTTGGCCGTCGCGGGCGCGGTTGCGGCCCCGACGGTGGCGATGGCGCAGTCGAGCAACGTGCAAATCGGCGGTAGCCTCACGGTGCTGTATTACATCCATAACCCCAAAAACCCGGGCGGTAACGGCAAG
>CAZOQY010000249.1:0-2890 GCA_964581835.1 uncultured Streptomycetaceae bacterium
GACCATGGCAAGACGTCGCTGCTGGATACGATACGCCGCACCAAGGTCGCCAGCGGCGAAGCGGGCGGAATCACGCAGCACATCGGCGCATATCACGTGAACACCGCCAAGGGCATGATCACGTTTCTCGATACGCCGGGCCACGAGGCATTCACGGCGATGCGCGCGCGCGGTGCCAAGGTCACCGATATCGTGATCCTGGTGGTTGCCGCCGACGATGGCGTGATGCCACAGACGATAGAAGCGATTCACCACGCCAGGGCGGCCAAGGTGCCGATGGTGGTGGCGCTCAACAAGATCGACAAGCCGGAAGCCAACCCGGACCGCGTCAAGCAGGACCTGTCGGCCCAACAGGTGGTGCCCGAGGAATGGGGCGGCGACACCATGTTCGTGCCGGTATCGGCCAAGACCGGGAAAGGCGTTGACCAGTTGCTCGACAGCATATTGGTCCAGTCCGAAGTGCTTGAGTTGCGGGCGCCGAAGGACGCTCCGGCCAAGGGTATCGTCGTCGAATCACGGCTCGACAAGGGGCGCGGACCGATCGCCAGTGTGCTCGTGCAGTCGGGCACTCTGAAGCGTGGCGACGTACTGCTGGCGGGCGCTGTTTTCGGACGCGTTCGCGCGATGCTCGACGAGAACGGGGAGAGCATCGACCAGGCGGGCCCCTCGATACCGGTAGAGATACTCGGCTTGTCTGATGTGCCGATGGCCGGTGCCGACGTGCTGGCGCTGGGTGACGAGCGCAAAGCGCGCGAGATCGCCCTGTTCCGCCAGGGCAAGTACCGGGACGTGAAACTGGCGAAGCAGCAAGCGGCCAAGCTGGAGAACATGTTCGAGCAGATGGGCGAGGGCCAGGCCAAGTCTCTTTCCCTGATCATCAAGGCGGACGTGCAGGGCTCCTATGAGGGCTTGTCGCACGCGCTTTCCGGGCTTTCCACGAACGAGGTCAAGGTCAACATCGTTCATGCCGCAGTGGGGGGAATCACCGAGTCGGACGTCAATCTCGCGCTTGCTTCCAAGGCCGTCATCATCGGTTTCAACGCGCGCGCCGATGCCGCGGCACGCAAGCTCGCCGAGAACAATGGCATCGACATTCGTTACTACAACGTGATTTACGATGCGGTCGACGAGGTCAAGTCCGCGCTGTCAGGGATGCTGTCGCCCGAGAAGAAGGAGAACATCCTGGGGATCGTCGAGGTGCGCCAGATCTTCAGGATTTCCAAGATCGGCACCGTCGCCGGCTGCTACGTGACAGAGGGGTTGGTGCGCCGCAGCGGGGCCAAGGTGCGCGTGCTGCGCGACAACGTGGTCATGCACGACGGCGAGCTCGATTCGTTGAAGCGCTTCAAGGACGACGCGCGCGAGGTCAAGGCCGGATTCGAGTGCGGCCTGTCCCTGAAGAATTTCGACGATCTGAAAGTGGGCGACCAGCTCGAGGTGTACGAGGTCGTCGAGGTGGCGCGCACCCTGTAGCGCGCACATGCCCAGAGACTATCCCCGCAGCCGCCGCATCGCCGACCAGATCCAGCGCGAGCTGTCGGACATCATCCGGCTCGAGTTGAAGGATCCGCGTGTCGGGATGGTCACCATCATCGACGTCGAGGTCAGTCACGACCAGTCCCACGCCCGGGTTTTTTTCACTTCGCTGGGCGATGCATCCAGTGTCGTCGATAGCACCAAGGGCCTGCAACATGCCGCAGGCTTCCTGCGCAGCGAGCTCGCACATCGCATGAAATTGCGCGTGGTGCCGCAATTGCAGTTCAAGTATGACGAATCGGTCGAGCGCGGCATGCGTCTGTCCAGCCTCATAGATGCTGCGGTAGCCGACGATGCCGCCAGGGCGAGCCGGCCCGCCCGCTCCCGGAAAAAGAAATGAACGGCACGCGCATCGAGCGGCGCGCGGTGAATGGCGTAGTGCTGCTGGATAAACCGACCGGCATCACCTCGCACACGGCGATGCAGAAGGTTCGCCGCCTGTACCATGCGGCCAAAGCCGGTCACACCGGAACGCTGGACCCGCTGGCGACCGGCCTTCTTCCGGTCTGCCTGGGCGAGGCCACCAAGTTCTCCCACCTGCTGCTGGAAGCGGACAAGACCTACCTCGCCTCGGTCCGGCTGGACGTGACCACTTCCACGGGCGACCTGGATGGCGAGGTCACGGCCCGGTTTCCCGTCAATGTGGCGCGTAGCGGCGTCGAAGCGGTATTGAAGGATTTTACCGGCGAGCTCCTGCAGACGCCGCCGATGTACAGCGCGATCAAGCACCAGGGGCAGCCGCTTTACAAGCTGGCCCGGGCAGGGCGCGAGTTGCCGCGTACGCCGCGCAAGATCTTCATCAGCAGCCTGACCCTGGTCAGTCTAGAGGCCAGTGAACTGGCCGTGCGGGTCCGTTGCAGCAAGGGCACTTATGTGCGGGTGCTGGCCGAAGACATCGGGCGCAAGCTGGGTTGCGGCGGCAGTCTTTCCGCGCTGCGGCGGGAGGCGGTCGGCGGGTTCACTCTGTCCCCTGGGGCGGTCACCCTGGAGCGCCTGGAATCCCTGACGATGGCCGACCGGGACGCCTTGTTACTGCCGGCCGACGCGCTGGTATCCACGCTGCCGCGTTTCGACCTCGATGCCGGCGAAGCGCGGCGGTTGAGCCAGGGGCAGCCCGTAGAACGTAGCGGGGCGTTGGCGAAGGGGGGGCTGGCGCGCATCTATGGGCCCGGCCCCGAGTTCCTCGGGGTGGCCGAAGTCACCAGCCCCGGCCGCATCGTGCCGAAGCGTCTGACCGTCAGGAGTTAAGCTTGCGCGGGGCAGAGTTGCAACCCGCTGTTTTTTCTGGCCCCGGGGCCCGGTTACGGCCCTTAAATCCGCTTGAGAAACCGTGGGTTAGAGAGTAGAATGGCGC
>CAZOQY010000249.1:2990-4929 GCA_964581835.1 uncultured Streptomycetaceae bacterium
GGTTACGGCCCTTAAATCCGCTTGAGAAACCGTGGGTTAGAGAGTAGAATGGCGCGCCTTACATGAATAGACGAAAACACAGGACGGTCGGAGAAAACGATGGCGGTTACCAATAACCAGAAGGCCAAGCTGGTCCAAGATTACCAGCGCGCCAAGGACGACACGGGGTCACCCGAGGTTCAGGTTGCGCTGCTGACGGCGCGGATCACGGATCTTACCGAGCATTTCAAGACGCACGTCAAGGATCATCATTCGCGGCGCGGGCTGCTGCGCATGGTGAGCCGCAGGCGGAAGCTCCTCGATTACCTCAAGCGGGCGGACGTCGACAAGTATCGTCAGTTGATCGATCGCCTCGGGTTGCGCAAGTAAGGCAACCGCGATGGGCGCCGACGCCAGGGGCCGGTTGGCCGTCATGCCCGGCCGCTCGAATTTCCAGTCGCGGCTGCACGACACGCATCTTTAATTGATCCAGGACCGCGCCGGCGCGGTCTTTTTATTTTTAAGGGGTAGGCTTTGAACCACATCAAGAAATCACTCATCTGGGGCAATCACAGGCTGGTTCTGGAGACCGGCGAGATCGCGCGCCAGGCATCCGGCGCGGTCATGGTCACCATGGAAGATACCGTGGTGCTGGTCACCGTGGTCGGCAGGAAGCAGGCCCAGCCGGGCAAGGATTTCCTGCCGCTGACGGTGGATTACCAGGAACGCACCTATGCCGCAGGCAAGATACCCGGCGGTTTCTTCAGGCGCGAGGGGCGTCCTTCCGAAAAGGAAATTCTCACCAGCCGGCTGATCGACCGCCCGATCCGTCCGCTGTTTCCGGACGGCTACTACTGCGAAGTGCAGGTAGTCGCAACCGTCCTGTCTTCGAACAACGAAATCGACTCCGACATCCCGGCCATGGTCGGTACGTCGGCCGCGCTCGCGTTGTCCGGCATCCCGTTCAGCGGGCCGATTGGCGCCGCGCGCGTGGGCTACGCCAACGGCCAGTACATTCTCAACCCGACCGCGACCGAACTGAAGACTTCGCAGCTCGACCTGGTGGTCGCCGGCACCCAGCAGGCGGTGCTGATGGTGGAATCCGAAGCGAAGGAACTGACCGAGGACGTGATGCTCGGTGCCGTGGTATTCGGCCACCAGCAGATGCAGCAGGTGATTCAGGCCATCAACGAAATGGTCGACGAGACGGGCGCCGAGGCATGGGACTGGAAAGAGCCGGCGAAGGACGAGGCGCTGATCGCGCGCATTACCGGACTTTCCGAGAACGATTTGCGGGCGGCGTTCAAGATCAAGGAGAAGGGCGCGCGTTCCGCAGCGATAGACGATATCTGGAAACGGGTCTTCACCGAGGTCGGAGTCGGCGCCGAGGGCGGCCCGGATTCAAACGCGGTCAAGGAAATCTGCTTCGCGCTGGAATCCAAGATCGTGCGCGGCCAGATCCTGAGCGGGGAGCCCCGCATCGACGGCCGCAACACCCGCACGGTGCGCCCGATCACGATCCGCACCGGATTGCTGCCCCGTGCGCACGGTTCCGCGCTGTTCACGCGAGGCGAGACCCAGGCGCTGGTCACCGCGACGCTGGGCACATCCCGCGACGAGCAGATCATAGACGCTTTGCAGGGCGAGTATCGCGACCGTTTCATGATGCACTACAACATGCCGCCTTACGCGACCGGCGAGACCGGCCGCGTCGGTTCGCCCAAGCGCCGCGAGATCGGTCACGGCCGTCTCGCCAAGCGCGCGCTGATGGCGATGTTGCCCGGGCCGGAGGAGTTCGCGTATTCACTGCGCGTGGTATCCGAGATCACCGAATCGAACGGCTCGAGCTCGATGGCGAGTGTTTGCGGCGGCTGTCTGGCGCTGATGGATGCGGGCGTCCCGCTCAAGGCGCACGTGGCGGGCATCGCCATGGGCCTGATCAAGGAAGGCAACCGCTTCG
>CAZOQY010000250.1:0-4926 GCA_964581835.1 uncultured Streptomycetaceae bacterium
CGATGCTGCACGCATCGGAACTGTATGACGAAGCGGCCAACGGCACGCTCGCCATATCGCCCAACCTGTTGAAGCTTCCCTACAGCGTGGAACGGGATCTTGCCGCCGTCACGCTGGTCGGCACCAGCCCCCAGATCCTGATCGTGCATCCGTCGCTGCCGGCGAAGTCGGTGAAGGAACTGATCGCGCTCGCGCAGGCGCGGCCGGGCGCCATCAACTATGCCTCGTCCGGGCAGGGCGCGACTTCCCACCTGGCGTCGGAACTGTTCAGGTCGGCAGCCCGCATCAACGTCATTCACGTGCCTTACAAGGGCGCGGGCCCCGCGCTGATCGAGCTGGTGGGCGGCAATACGCAAATGATGATCACCGGCATCTCGTCCACGCTGCCCTACCTCAGGGACGGCCGGCTGCGCGCGCTGGGCGTGACCAGCCTGAAGCGCGTCGCCGCGCTGCCCGACGTGCCCGCCATCGCCGAGTCGCTGCCGGGCTACGAGGTCACCACCTGGTACGGCCTGATGACCACCGCCGGCACGCCCGCTGCTGCCGTGACGCGCCTGTTCCAGGACACGGCGAAGACCGTGGCCAGCACCGAGGTCGCCAACAAGCTGGCCGGCGTCGGTGTCGAAGCCGAGACCAGCGAACCCGAAAAATTTTCCGCCATGATCCGCGCCGAAACCCTCAAGTGGGGAAAAATCATCAAGGCCGCCGGGTTGAAGGGGCAATAGCGGGCAACGATCATGGGAATTGCGCGAGGCCTCCTCGCGCAATTCCCAAAATTAAACTGCAAGGAGAAAAAAATGGATCTCAAGAAGGAATCGCCTTACGGCACCTTTCTCGCGCACATGAAGAAGGGTGAACTGGCCTACCAGGTCGACCCCGACGGCAAGGCAGTGTTCTACCCGCGCGCGGTCGCACCGTCGAGCGGCGCCGAGCTGCAGTGGCGCGTCTCGAAGGGGCTGGGCACCGTGTACGCCACCACCGTGGTGCACAGCAAGGGCGAGAACCCGTACAACGTGGCCATGATCGATCTCGACGAAGGCTTCCGCATGATGAGCCGGGTCGAGGACGTCGATCCCATGCAGGTGAAGATCGGCATGCGGGTGAAGGTGAGAATGCATCCCGGCGACGACAAGCAGGCGCCCTACCCCGTGTTCACGCCCGCGGGAGGCGCGCAATGACAACCACGACCCTGAAACGCGGCAGCGTCGCCGTCGTCGGCGCGGCGGAATCCGATCTGGGCCAGGTCGCCCAGGGCACCACGCCGGTCGACCTCATGGCGCAGGGCACGATGCGCGCGCTGGAGGATTGCGGCCTGAAACTCTCCGACGTCGACGCGGTGTTCGCCGCGGCGACCCAGGTGCGCACCGGGCCGATGGCGCTGTGCGAGTACCTGCGCATCAAGCCGAAGTACTTCGACGGCACGCAGATCGGCGGCTCCTCCTTCATGTCGCACGTGGCGCACGCCACGGCGGCGATCGAGCACGGGCTGTGCGAGGTGGCCGTCATCGCCTACGGCAGCACGCAGCGCTCGGTCTCCCGCGCCGCGGCCTCGCCCCGGGAATACAACACCTACGAGTCGCCGTACCGGCCCTTCCTGCCGTCATCGGCCTACGCCATGGCGGCTTCGCGCCACATGCATCAATACGGCACCACCCGCGAGCATCTCGCGGAAGTCGCGGTCGCGGCCCGGAAATGGGCGTTGCTGAATCCCAAGGCCTGGGAAAAGGAACCGCTCACGATCGAGCAGGTGCTGAACGCGCGCATGGTGAGCTACCCGCTCACGGTGCGCGACTGCTGCCTGGTGGTGGACGGCGGCGGCGCCATCATCCTCACCTCGGCGGCGCGCGCGAAGACGCTGAAGAAGAAACCGGTCTACGTGCTGGGCGTCGGCGAGGCGATCTCGCACGGCAACATTTCCAGCATGCCGGACTTCACGGTGTCCGCCGCGGCCGAGTCGGGCCCCCAGGCGTACCGGATGGCGGGGCTCAAGCCCTCCGACGTGAACATGCTGTCGCTCTACGACGCGTTCACCATCACGCCGATCCTGTTCCTGGAAGACCTCGGCTTCTGTCCCAAGGGCGAGGCCGGGCGCTTCGTCTCCGGCGGCACGATCGCGCCGGGCGGCAAGCTCGCGGTCAACACCAGCGGCGGCGGCCTCTCCTACTGCCACCCCGGCATGTACGGCCTGCTGGTGATGATCGAGGCGATCCGCCAGGTGCGCGGCGAATGCGACAAGCGGCAGGTGAAGAATTGCGAGGTGGCATTGGCCCACGGAAATGGCGGAGTTTTCTCCTCTCAATGCACTGTGCTGTTCGGAAGCCAGGCGACGGTCTGACGGGAGCGCGCGCGTGCCGATCAATTACGACCGCCTGATCAACTGGGACATCCCGGCGGTCGAGCAGCGCCTGACGAAGCGCGACACCATCCTGTACGCGCTCGGCGTGGGGCTCGGCGCCGACCCCACCGACCCCGACCAGTTGCGCTACGTCTACGAAGAGAAGCTGCAGGCGCTGCCGACCATGGCGATCATCCTGGGCTACCCCGGGCCGTGGCACGCGCATCCCGACACCGGCATCACGCGCAGCCACGTCGTGCATGGCAGCCAGGGCTTCCGCATCGTCAAGCCGCTGCCGGTGGAAGGCGACATCGTCGGCAAGACGCGCGTGACCGGCGTTGCGGACAAGGGCAAGGACCGCGGCGCGCTGGTGATGACCGAGTGCACCGTGCGCGAAAAGGCCAGCGGAGACGTCGTCTGCACCCTCACTTCGACGACCTTCTGTCGTGCCGACGGCGGCTTCGGCGGCCCCGACGTTCCGGTTGCGGCGCCACACAAGCTGCCGGACGCCCCGCCGCAGCACGTGTGCGACCTCCCCATCCTGCCCCAGGCCGCTCTCATCTACCGGTTGTCGGGCGACTACAACCCGCTCCATGCCGACCCGGCGTACGCGGCGAAGTCGGGATTCAAGCAACCGATCCTGCACGGGCGCTGCACGTTCAGCATCGCCGGGCACGCGATCCTCAGGACGCTGTGCGGCTACGACCCCGCGCGCTTCGTCTCGATGGAAGGACGCTTCTCCTCGCCGGTCTACCCGGGCGAGACGATCCGCACCGAGATGTGGCGGGAGGGCAGCGTGGTTTCCTTCCGCGCCACCGTGCCGGCGCGGGGGGTGACGGTGTTGAACAACGGCAGGGCCGAAATTCGGTGACGACTGAGGACAAAAGGATAGCGACATGGCGAACATGCTCGAAGGCAAGGTAGTAGTGGTGACGGGCGCCGGGCGCGGCATCGGCGCGGCGATCGCGAAGCTGATGGCGAAGGAAGGCGCGAAAGTGGTGGTCAACGACATCGGCGTTTCGCTGACCGGCGAAGGCGGCGACAAGACCCCTGCGGACGAGGTCGTCGCGGAAATCAAAAAAGCCGGCGGCGAGGCGGTCACCAACGCCGACAGCGTCGCGGAGTTCGCCTCGGCGGCGAAGATCATCCAGTGCGCCGTGGACACGTTCGGGCGCATCGACTGCGTGGTCAACAACGCCGGCATCCTGCGCGACGTGATCTTTCACAAGATGACCGAGGACGACTGGGACTCGGTGGTGAAAGTCATGCTGAAAGGCGCCTTCAACACCTGCCGCCACGCCGCCGACCACTACCGCAAGCAGGAATCCGGCAGCTTCGTGCACATGACCTCGACCTCGGGCCTGATCGGTGCGATGGGCCAGGTCAACTACGGCGCGGCCAAGCTCGGCATCGTCGGGCTGTCGAAGAACATCGCCGTGGACATGCAACGCTTCAACGTGCGCTCGAACTGCATCGCGCCGGTCGCGTGGACGCGCATGACCGCCTCGATCCCGCCCAAGGACCCGGCGGCCGCCAAGCGCGTCGAGCAGCGCAAACAGGTCACCCCCGAGCACAATGCGCCGCTCGCCGTGTTTCTCGCGAGCGACGCCGCGAAAGACGTCACCGGCCAGGTCTTTTCCACGCGCAAGAACGAGATCTTCCTCATGAGCCAGTCGCGCCCGCTGCGCGGCATCCATCGCGCCGAGGGCTGGACGCCGGGCACCTGCGCCGAGCACATGCTGCCGGCGCTGAAGAGCTGGTTCTTCCCGCTCGACCGCACGGCGGATGTGTTCCCGTGGGACTCCATTTGAAACGCGACGAGTGACGAGGAACCCGCGATGAAACTCTACTGGTCGCCGCGCTCTCCCTACGCCCGCAAGGTCATGGTGTTCGCCCACGAAACCGGGCTCGCCGGCCAAATCGAGACGGTCAAGACGCTGGTGTCAGCGAGCAATCCCAACCGCGAGCTGATGCGGCTGAACCCGCTCGCCAAGATTCCGACCCTGGTCACCGGCGACGGCATGGTGCTGTTCGATTCCTCGGTCATCTGCGAGTACCTCGACAGCCTCCACGGCGGCGAGAAACTCTTCCCGGCGGATCCGGGCCGGCGCTGGCCGGCCCAGCGCTGGCACGCGCTCGGCAACAACCTGCTCGACAACCTGGTGCCGTGGCGCAACGAGCGCCTGCGGCCTCAAACGCAGCAATCACCCGAGGTGCTTGCTGCGTTTGAGGCAAAAGTTAAAAACGCCCTGCAATTTCTGGACAATGAGGCGGCCGCGCTCGCCGCGGCGCCGGTGACGGTCGGTCACGTCACCATCGCCGTGGCGCTGGGCTACATCGATTTCCGCTTCCCGGACCTCGAATGGCAAAACGGGCGCGGGCGGATCGCGGGCTGGTACGCGGTCTTCGCGCAGCGTGCCTCGATCCGCAATACCATCCCGGTAGACGCCTAGGAGCACGCCCCATGCCGGCAAAAATCATGGTCGTCCGCAGCATCGTGGAGCGCGGCGACGTCGCGATCGAAGTGCTCGCCCAAGGCAAGGGCCCGCTCGTCGTCATGGTTCCCTCGCTCGGCCGCCCGGCCGAGGACT
>CAZOQY010000251.1:0-4882 GCA_964581835.1 uncultured Streptomycetaceae bacterium
TGCTCGGCATCTTCGACTCGATCGCGCCGGCGGCGTCTTCCGCGCTCACCGCACTCGCCGCCGGCGACCGCGCGGGCTACCACGACATCCTCGCGCCGACGGTGCCGCTGTCGCGCCACATCTTCCGCGCGCCGACGCGTTTTTACAAGACCGGCGTCGTGTTCCTCGCGTGGCTGAACGGCCACCAGGACCACTTCGTCATGGTCGGCGGCCAGGAGAGCGCGCGCAGCCTGCTGCACCTGGCCGAGCTGTTCCGCCTCACGGACGCGGCGGGCTTGCTCGCGGACCCGCAGCTCGCCTGCGCGCGCATGCGACAATTTCTCGCGACACGCGGAATTGTCTGAGTCGAAGATCAATCAGCCACAGAGATCACAGAGAACACAGAGGTTTCAGAATCAAACGTCTAATCCTGGTTTTCTCTGTGAACTCTGTGCTCTCTGTGGCCAATGCTTTTGGGTTTAAGGGATGAAAAACAAAATCAGTCCGCCCGATCCGGACCTGCTGTCGCTGAACACCGCGACGGTGAAGGAGAAGTGGAACCTGCGCGAGATGATCGAGGGCTGCGCGCGGCGCGGCATCCGCGGCATCTCGCCGTGGCGCGACAAGCTGGCCGAACTGGGCGTGAAGGACGCGGCGCGGCTGATCCGCGACAACGGGCTCACCGTCACCGGCCTGTGCCGCGGCGGCATGTTCCCGGCTGCCGACCGCAAGGGCCGCCAGGCCGCGCTTGACGACAACCTGCGCGCGATCGATGACGCCGCCGCGCTCGGCGCGCAATGCCTGGTGCTGGTGGTCGGCGGGCTGCCGGCGGGCTCGAAGGACCTGCCGGGTGCGCGCGAGATGGTGCGCGACGGCATCGGCGAGGTGCTGGACCACGCGCGTGGTGCCGGCGTGCCGCTCGCAATCGAGCCGCTACACCCGATGTATTGCGCCGACCGCGCATGCGTCAACACGCTCACGCAGGCGCTCGACTTGTGCGACGAGCTCGATTCCCGCAAAAGCGGGGCGCTCGGCGTCGCGGTGGACGTCTACCACGTGTGGTGGGATGCTCAGCTCAAGTCGCAGATCGAACGCGCCGGCGAAAAGCGCCTGCTCGCGTTCCATATCTGCGACTGGTTGAACCCGACCACCGACCTCCTCGCCGACCGCGGCATGATGGGCGACGGCGTGATCGACCTGCCGCTGATTCGCTCGTGGATGGAAGAGGCGGGCTATCACGGCTTCCACGAATGCGAGATCTTCTCGGCGCGCAACTGGTGGAAGCGCGAGCCCGACGACGTGCTCGCCGTGATGAAGCGCCGCCACGAGGAGTGCTGCTGACATGGCCCTGCTGGAATGGTCCGATGCGCTCGACCTCGGCCACGACGCGATGGACGACACGCACCGCGAGTTCGTCGAGTTGCTGAACCGGGTGGCGACGGCCGCCGAAGCCGACCTGCTCGCGCGTCTCGACGAGTTCATCGCGCACACCGAGGCGCATTTCGGGCAGGAAGAACGGTGGATGGAGGCGATGCAGTTCCCGCCGCTCGCCTGCCACCGCGGCGAGCACGAGGGCGTGCTCGAAACCATGCGTGAAGTGCGCAAGCGCGTCGCCGGCGGCGAACTGCACTACGGGCCGGTGCTGGCAAAAGCGATCGCCGAATGGTTTCCGCTGCACGCGCAGTCGATGGACGCCGTGCTCGCCCTTTCCATCCGGCAGGCCGGATTCGACACGCAATCCTGCGCGGCGCCGGCATCTCCCCCGTCGTAGCGCGGCCGCGGGCGTCAGGCGGCTTCGAGCAGCGGGGATGCGGCGCCTTCGCGCAGCGCCTGGAGGCGTTCCCCGGCCACGGCCAGTATCCCCAGCGCTTCCGCGAGCACCGTCTGGATCGCCGTATCGGCCCCCGCGGGCGATTCCAGGACGGATCGCATGCGTTCCGCGCGCGCCAGCACGTCGGCGAGCCCGGTGAACGGCAGTTCCGTGATGAAGCCGGGCAGGCGTTGCAGCGGGTCGCAGTGGCGCACCGCCTCGACGTAGGCGGTCAGCAGGAAATAGATCTCGTGCGCGTTGTCGGCTTCACGGATGACGTCGGTGATGAGCATGTTGCGGCCTCCTCCAGGCATGAGGTCGCCAGATTACGCGGCCGATGTGACGGGGATTTGAACCGGCCCGGGAATCGGGAAGCAGTGGTCGTCGGCCTGATCTAATTGCTTGAATACCTCGGGTGCCGCGACGCACCAAAGCGGGGCGGGCGTCGCGGCGGGCTTGAGTTTTTAGTTCATTATTTTCAAAAGGTTGCGAATTCAATTCCGTGGCATGCCTATTGCTAAGTCAAGGACATGACGACCACGCCATCCGTCTGCTGTTACTGCGGCGTCGGTTGCGGCGTGCTCATCGAATCCGGGGCCGGCCGCATCACCGGCGTCAGCGGCGACCCCGCGCACCCGGCCAATTTCGGCCGGTTGTGCACCAAGGGCTCGACGCTGCACCTCTCCGCCCAGGCGGGCGGGCGGCTGCTCTATCCCGAAATGCGCGAGACGCGCATCACGGCCCACCGGCGCGCGGGCTGGGATGAAGCGCTGTCGCACGCGGCCGACCGCTTCGCGCAGGTGATCGCGCAGCATGGCCCCGACGCGGTTGCGTTCTACATTTCCGGACAGTTGCTGACCGAGGACTACTACGTCTTCAACAAGCTCGCGCGCGGCGTGGCCGGCACCAACAACGTCGATACCAACTCGCGTTTGTGCATGTCTTCGGCCGTGGTGGGCTACAAGATCACGCTCGGCGCCGATGCGCCACCCGCCTGCTACGAGGACATCGACCATGCCGACCTGATTTTTATCTCCGGGTCGAACACGGCGTGGGCGCATCCCATCGTCTACCGGCGGATCGAGGAAGCGCGCGCGCGGCGACCCGGCCTGCGCGTGATCGTGGTGGACCCGCGGCGCACCGCCACCGCGGCCGACGCCGACCTGCACCTGGCGATCGAGCCGGGCAGCGACGTCGCGCTCTACAACGCGATGCTGCGCGTCCTCATCACCGAGGGCTTCGTCAACCGCGACTACATCGCCGCGCACACCGAGAATTTCGACGAGGTCGAGCGCGCGGTTGCTGCCTATACGCCCGAGCATGCGGCCCGCATCACCGGCGTGCCGGCGGCCGACATCGTGCGTGCCGCGCGCCGCTTCGGCAACGCGGGCGCAGCGCTCTCGCTCTATTGTCAGGGGCTCAACCAGTCGAGCCACGGCACCGACAACAACGCCGCGCTGATCAACCTGCACCTCGCCACCGGGCAGATCGGGCGGCCCGGCGCCGGCCCGTTCTCGCTGACCGGCCAGCCCAACGCCATGGGCGGGCGCGAGGTCGGCGGCATGGCGACGCTGCGGCCCGGCCACCGCGATCCCTCGAATCCGGCGCACCGCGCCGAAGTCGCGCGCCTGTGGGGCGTGCCCGGCCTGCCCGAGCGGCCCGGCAAGACGGCGGTCGAGCTGTTCCGGGCGCTCGCAACCGGCGAAGTGAAGGCGGTGTGGATCGCCTGCACGAATCCCGCCCACTCGATGCCGGAGCAGGCGCTGATCCGGCGCGCGCTCGATCACGCCGAGTTCGTGGTGGTCCAGGAGGCTTTCCGCGGCGCCGAGACCTGCGGCCATGCCGACGTGCTGTTGCCTGCCGCGACCTGGGGCGAAAAGGAAGGCACGATGACCAACTCCGAGCGGCGCATCTCGCGCGTGCGCGCCGCGGTGCCGCCGCCCGGCGAGGCGCGGCCCGACTGGGAAATCGCGGCCGATTTCGCGCGGCGACTCGGGCAGCGGCTCGGACGCGACGCCCTGACCACGTTCGCCTATCGCGGCGCCGAAGATGTGTTCAACGAGCACCGCGAAACGACGCGCGGCCGCGATCTCGATATCACCGGCCTCACCTACGGCCTGCTGGAGGCGCAGGGCCCCCAGCAATGGCCTTATCCCGAAGGCGCGCAGTCGGGCCGGGCCCGGCTCTACGCCGACGGCGTGTTCCCGACGCCGACCGGGCGCGCGCGCTTCCACGCCGCCCGGCACCGCGGCGTGGCGGAAGACGTGGACGAGCAGTACCCGCTGCGCCTGCTGACCGGGCGGTTGCGCGACCAGTGGCACACCATGACGCGCACCGGCATCGTGGCGCGGCTGTTCGCCCACGAGGAGGAGCCGTTTCTCGCCCTGCACGCCGGCGATCTTGCGGCGCGCGGCCTGCGCGACGGCGACCTCGTCAGGATCGCGAGCCGGCGCGGCACCGCGGAATTGCGCGTGCGCGCGTCGCCCGAGCTGAAGCGCGGCCAGGCCTATCTGCCCATGCACTGGGGCCGGGGATTCCTGTCGAGCCCGGGCGCCAATGCGCTCATGCCCTCGGCGGTGGACCCGCGCTCCTTCCAGCCCGAACTGAAGCACGCCGCGGTCCAGGTCTCGCGCGTGGACCTGCCGTGGCGCGTGACGGCGTACCGGCGTCTGGACGAGGGCGCCGATGACGTGCTCGCGGCGCTGCGCGGCTGGATGGGCTGCCTCGACTACGCGGCGCTGCACCTGTTCGGCCGCGACGCGACCTGCATCGCGCTGGACGGAGCGGCGCGCGGGCCGCTCGACGCCAAGTCGCTGGCGCGGCTCGATCACCTGCTCGGCATGGAGAGTCCTGCCGCCCTGGGATACGAGGACCCGGCGCGCGGCATATCGAAACGCGTGCTGCTCGCATCGGACCGCCTGATCGGCGCGCGACTCGCGGGAGAGGTCGCGGCGGCGCGCTGGCTGAAGGAAGTCATGCGCAATGGCAAGCCGGTGGGCGCGTTGCGTGCCTGGCTGCTGGCCCCGATCGCCGCTTCGCCGGCGCCGGCGGCGGCGCGCGGCCGCACGGTGTGCAGCTGCCTCGACGTGAGCG
>CAZOQY010000252.1:0-4866 GCA_964581835.1 uncultured Streptomycetaceae bacterium
CCGGCGCGCGCGGCTCGAGCTTGATCTCGGCATGCGGCTGCGGTTCTTCCGCAAGAAAAGCATCCGGCTCGTCGAGCTTGGCGCGTTTGGCGACGTGCCCCATTTCCTCGATCACGATCATCGCGGTGTCCTGGTCCAGGACCTGGTTGATGGTGACCATGGTGCCCAGCTTCATCAACGCCTTGATCACTTCGACGGCCTTGACCGACATCTTGTGCGCCAGGTCCGCAACGGTAATGGTCTCGGGCACCGTCACTTCCTTCACCACCGGCTCGGTTGGCGCCGCAAATGCGTGCTGCGCGTCGCCTTCGTCGGCGTGCGACGCATGGCCGCCAGGGCGCGCCTTGCGCGCGCGCCAGCCGAGACCGCCGGTTGCGTCACCGCGGGTCTTGATGCTCCTGCGCTTGACCGCGTCGTCCTTCCAGACGACTTCCTTGACCTGGACCTTCTTGGCCTTCTTTTCGGCCTTCTGGGCCTTTTCCTCGGGCTTGACCGTCGGCTTGTGCAGCGTGCCTTCGACGCTGGCCGGCGTGGCGGCATCCGCCCCCGGCCTGGACTCTTCCGGCGTCCGGGCTTCCGCCTCCGCGACCGCGTCGGCCTCTTTCTTCCGACGCTTGTTCTCCGCGTCTTCGGCCTGCCGCGCGGCAAGCTCGGCCTGCTGCTTGGCCTCGGCTTCGCGCAATGCGATCTGCTCGGCGTCGAGTACCGGCTTGGCCGGTTGCTCCGGCGTCGCATCGGGCTCCGCCGAATCCCGCTTTACCAGCACGCGCTTCTTGCGCACCTCGACCTGGATGGTGCGAGACTTGCCGAGGCCGTCGGATTTCTTGATCTCGGTCGTCTGCCGCCGGGTGAGCGTGATCTTCTGTTTCGCCTCGCCCGCACCGTGTGACTTGCGCAAATGCTCGAGCAGTTGCGTCTTGTCCTTCTCGGTGAGCGGAGTGTCCTCCGCCAGCGATTTGTTCACGCCGGCTGCCTGCAGCTGCTCGATGAGCAGTGCCGGCGGCAACCCCAGCTGTTGGGCAAATTGGGTAACGTTGATCTGCGCCATCGGTCAGCAGGCCTCAGGAAGCGGTGGCTTCGGCAAACCAGGGAGCGCGCGCAGCCATGATGAGCCGCTTGGCGCGTTCTTCGGTAAATCCCGTCAATTCGACCAGGTCGTCGGTGGCGAAATCGGCGAGCGCTTCCTGCGTGGCCACGCCCTTGGCAGCAAGCACGCGCGCGGTGTCGTTGTCCATGCCCTCGACCTTCATCAGGTCTTCGATGTCATGCTCGACCTGCTCCTCGCTCGCGATCGCCTGGGTCAGCAACGCGTTGCGCGCGCGGCTCCTCAGCTCGTTGACGGTAGCCTCGTCGAAAGATTCGATCTCCTGCATCTCGCTGATCGGGACGTAGGCAACTTCTTCCAGCGTATTGAAACCTTCCTCGACGAGGATGGCGGCGACTTCCTCGTCGACGTCGAGTTTTTCCATGAACATGTTCTTTACGCGCGCCGCCTCTTCTTCGCTCTTCTTCTGGGATTCCTCGAGCGTCATGAGGTTGAGTTCCCAGCCGGTCAGCTCGCTCGCCAGCCGCACGTTCTGCCCGGTGCGCCCGATCGCCTGGGCGAGATTCTCCTCGTCCACCACGATATCCATGCTGTGCGCTTCCTCGTCCACCTTGATCTTGCTCACCTCGGCCGGCGCGAGCGCGTTGATCACGAACTGGGCGGGGTCTTCGGACCACAGGACGATGTCGACCCGCTCGCCGGCGAGCTCGGAAGTAACCGCCTGCACGCGCGAGCCGCGCATTCCGACGCAGGTGCCGATAGGATCGATGCGACGATCGTTGGAGTGCACCGCGATTTTTGCGCGCGAGCCGGGGTCCCGGGCCGCCGCCTTGATCTCGAGCAGCCCGTCTTCGAGCTCCGGCACTTCGAGTTCGAACAGCCGGGAAATAAATTCGGGAGCGGTGCGCGACAGCACAAGCTGGGGGCCCCGCGCCGAACGGTCGATCTTCCACACGAAAGCCCGCGCGCGGTCGCCCACCCGCAGGTTCTCCTTGGGAATCATCTGATCGCGCGGCAGCACGGCTTCCAGCCGCCCCGACTCGATGATGGCACTGCCGCGCTCCATGCGCTTGATCACGCCGGTAACCAGGTGTTCCTTGCGCGCGAGGAAATCGTTGAGTATCTGCTCGCGTTCCGCGTCGCGGATCTTCTGCAGGATGACCTGCTTGGCCGTCTGCGCACCGATGCGGCCGACTTCCAGGCCGCCAAGAGGTTTCTCGATGAATTCACCGACCTGGATATCGGGATTCTGTTTTTTCGCTTCGCTCAGCGTGAGCTGACGCGCCGCCTCCTCGATGACATCCCCGTCGTTCATCACCTGCCAGCGACGGAAGAACGAGAATTCTCCCGTGGCGCGGTCCACGGAAGCACGCACGTCCACGTCCTCCTGGAAGCGCTTCTTGGTGGCGGAAGCCAGCGCGAGCTCTAGCGCGCCGAACACGATTTCCTTGTCGACGTTCTTCTCCCGCCCCAGGGCGTCCACCAGCAACAGAATTTCCCGGCTCATTGCATTCTCCCGCTATAAATCCGGCACCAGGCGCGCCGTTTCCACGTTCCCGATTTCCAGGGACACCAGCCTGCCATCCACCTCGAGCTGCAGGCGCCCCGCGCCGGCTTCACGCACCACGCCAACGAAATTGCGTTGTCCTTCCACCGCGACGCGCATCTTGACGCGCGCCTTCTGCCCGGCGAAGCGCACAAAATCCCGCTCGCCTTTCAGCAACCGATCCAGCCCCGGCGACGACACTTCCAGCCGGTCGTAGCCCACGTTCTCGACCGCCAGCACCCGGCCCACCTGGTTGCTGACCGCGGCGCAGTCATCGACGGTGATGCCGCCCGGCTTGTCGATGTAAATGCGCAACAGCCTCCCCTTGGCAGGCCGTTCCACGCCGACCAGCTCGTAGCCCATGCCGCCCAGCGTCGTCTCCAGTAACCCGTTCAAATTCATCAAGAATCCGCTCTACAAACAAAAAATGGGCCGGCCAGCCCACTTTCGTTCCCCCAGAAACGGGGGTGCAAAGTGTAACAAAAATCCTGCCCAAATCCAATAGGTTGGATGACTTTTCTGAACGGGTTCCCCACCCGGACAAGCCCTTGTTTCGGGGATTGATTCGGGAAACCCCCGTAGAATGGGAAGCCTGCCTGAAAATCCCGCGCAAAAGCCATGTTGGATATCCCCTCCTCGCGGTAGCGTAATCCGTCCGTCGATAGAGTCCGTTTCAAGCCATGCCATTGCGCGTTCTCTACGTCGACTTCAACTCCTACTTCGCGGCAGTGGAGCAACAGCGCCGCCCCGAACTGCGCGGGCAACCGGTGGCGGTGCTGCCTGTCGTCACCGACACCACCTGCTGCATCGCCGCGAGTTATGAGGCCAGGCGATTCGGGGTCAGGACGGGAACCCTCGTGCGCGAGGCAAAACGCCTGTGCCCCGGCATCCGGCTGGTGCAGGCGCAACCCGTGGTCTATGTCGACTATCACCACCGCCTGGTGGAAGCCGTCGCGTCGTGCATCCCGGTGGAGAAAGTGCTGTCGATCGACGAGATGTACTGCGAATTACCGGCGCGCGAGCAGGCGCGCGATCGCGCACTGGCCCTCGGCAGGGAGATCAAGCGTACCATCGTCGAGAAAGTGGGCACGGAATTGCGCTGCTCGATCGGCATCGCGCCCAACGTGTTCCTCGCCAAGACAGCCACTGAGCTGCAGAAGCCGGATGGCCTGACGGCAATCGAGAAACACGATCTGCCGGACTGCCTGTTCTCCCTGAAACTGCGCGATTTGTGCGGCATCGGCGCCAACATGGAGAAACGCCTGGACGCGCTCGGTATCCGCAGTGTCGAAGCCTTGTACAAAGCGGGCAAGCCCATGCTGCGTCAGGCCTGGGGCGGAGTCGGCGGCGAGCGCATGCACGCCAGGCTGCGTGGCAAATGGATTCCTGATCTGCCGTCAGACCGCGCCAGCATCGGACATTCCCACGTGCTGCCGCCGGTCTTGCGGACACGGCAGGCGGCCAGCTCGATCCTCCACCGCCTGCTGCAGAAAGCGGCCATGCGGCTGAGAAGCCACGGCATGATCGCGGGAACGCTCGCGGTGCACGTCAAGCGGCTGGACGGATCTTCCTGGGATAGACATGCGCGATTCGCCCCGACCCAGAACACCCTGCAGCTGGTCGATGCACTAAAAACCTTGTGGGCGGGCTATCCGGTCCGGTCGGCGACGGCCCCTCTGCGGGTGGGTGTCACGCTGCTCGATCTCCAGGAACGGTCCGCTCAGTCACGCGCGCTGTTCGACGACCTCGAAACGCGCGACCGGCTGAATGCCGCGGTGGACAAACTCAATTCCCGCTACGGCAGAAACGCCGCCTACTTCGGCGGCGCGCATCAGGCTACCAAAGCCGCCCCCATGCGGATTGCGTTCAACCACATACCGGACCTGGTGGTGGAAGGAGATTAGAGCCTAGCCTGAGTCGGCCTGCTTTTGCCTGCTGGCGCGCGACTCCCTGATGATGTCCTACTTTGGCTCCGGCCGCCGCTCTGCGGCTTAACATTGCCCGCATCAAAGGGATGCGGGCAAGTTAGCCTGCTCCGCAACGAGCCGGCCGAATGGAACGCGCTGCCGCGCACATGGAAGATTGTCGGCTCGTTGTCGTTCCGAAAGTAGGACATCTCCTCAGGACACACCCACAGAAACGAAAAAGCCCGACCTCACAGAGGCCGGGCTTTTCCGTTTCATGGGTGCCTGACGATGTCCTACTTTCGCACGGAATACACCGTACTATCATCGGCGCTGAGTCGTTTCACGGCCCTGTTCGGAATGGGAAGGGG
>CAZOQY010000253.1:0-4807 GCA_964581835.1 uncultured Streptomycetaceae bacterium
GCTGAACGGCCAGAGCCGCGACATCCTGCCGGTCGGCTCGGAAGAGCTGGAGGGGTGCGAGCCGGTGTATGAAACGATGCCGGGCTGGAAGGACAGCACGGTGGGCCTGACGCGCTTCGAGCAGTTACCGGGCGCCGCGCAGAAATTCCTGAAGCGCATCGAGGACGTCTGCAGCGTGCCGATCGATCTCATCTCGACCGGGCCCGAGCGCGACCAGACAATCGTGCGCCGGCATCCCTTCGAGTGATTGCGATGAGTGATGGACGGGAAGCGCGACGATGTGCCCGGCCCCATCACCCATCGCGAAAACCTGGTGCCCAGGAAGGGATTCGAACCCCCACACCATTGCTGGCGCCAGGACCTGAACCTGGTGCGTCTACCAATTCCGCCACCTGGGCTTGCGAGGGCGGAATTCTAGCCGAACATCCCACTTTTATCAAATGAATCAACGCAAAAAACGAAAATCCCTGCCTCAGCGGCGACACTCTCGCGACCCTCACTACGAGCGCGAGGCCGGCCGCTACGACAGCCCCGTAGCCAGTCGGGAGTTCATCCTCGCAACGCTGACCGAGCGCGGCGTGCCCGTCACCGAGCAGGAGCTGGAGCGCCTGCTCAACATCGCGCCGCAGGATCGCGAGGGGTTTACACGGCGTCTGGCCGCGATGCAGCGCGATGGCGAGATCATCCGCAATCGCCGCGACGCGATCTGCGTGGCGGCGAAGCTCGACCTCGTGCGCGGGCGGGTGCAGGGGCATCCCGACGGCTTCGGTTTCCTCGTGCGCGACGAAGGCGGCCAGGACCTCTTCCTCGGCCCCAAGGAAATGCGCGGAGTGATGCACGGCGACCGCGTCATGGCGCGCATTTCCGGCGCCGACCGGCGTGGACGGCCCGAGGGGCAGATCGTGGAAGTGCTCGAGCGCGGCCACGAGCGGCTGGTCGGACGGCTGCGCAGCGAGCACGGCATCCTGTTCGTCACGGCCGAGGACAAGCGCATCAGCCACGAGTTCCTGGTGCCACCCGACGCGGTGGGCAATGCCAAGCCCGGCCAGGTGGTGACGGTGGAGATCGTCGCGCAGCCGTCCCGGCATGCCCAGCCGGTCGCGCGTGTCGCGGAAGTCCTCGGTAATTATGCCGATCCCGGCATGGAGATCGAGATCGCTCTGCGGAAGCACACGCTGCCGCACGTGTTTTCGAGCGCAGCCGAGCAGTTGTGCGCGAAGATCCCGGACAGCGTGACCGCCGAGGACGGCGCCGGCCGGACCGATCTCACGCAGCTGCCGCTGGTCACGATCGATGGCGAGACCGCCAAGGATTTCGACGATGCCGTCTACTGCGAGCCGCATGACCGCGGCTATCGCCTGGTCGTCGCCATCGCCGACGTCAGTCATTACGTGAAGCACGGGGACGCGCTCGACCGCGAGGCGGCGAGCCGCGGCAATTCGGTCTATTTCCCGCGACGCGTGATCCCGATGCTGCCGGAGAAGCTTTCCAACGGCCTGTGCTCGCTCAACCCGAAAGTCCCGCGTCTCGCGATGGTCTGCGACATGCGGGTCGGCGCCGATGGCGCGATCGGCTCCTACAAGTTCTACCCGGCGGTGTTCCGCTCGCACGCGCGGCTCACTTATACCGAGGTCGCGGCGATGCTGGAAGACGAGGCGGGCGAGGCGGCGCGGCGCCACCGCGCCCTGTTGCCGCACGTACGGCACCTCCATCGCCTATACAAGGTGCTGGTCAAGGCGCGCGAGCGGCGCGGCGCGATCGATTTCGAGACCATCGAGACCGAGATGATCTTCGACGCGCACGGCAAGATCGAGCGCATCGTGCCGGTGAAACGCAACGACGCGCACCGGGTGATCGAGGAATGCATGCTCGCCGCCAACGTATGCACGTCGGATTTCCTGCGCGGCCGGGATCACCCGATGCTCTACCGCGTGCACGAAGGGCCGACGCCGGAGAAGCTGGGAGCCTTGCGCGAGTTCCTGAAGGGTTTTGGCCTGAGCCTGAGCGGCGGCGACAAGCCGCGCGCCGGCGATTACGCGAAGCTGCTCTCCCGGGTGAAGGACCGCCCGGACGCGCAGTTGATCCAGACGGTCATGCTGCGCTCGCTCAAGCAGGCCGTTTACAGCCCGGACAACGTCGGCCATTTCGGCCTCGCCTACGAGTCCTACACCCATTTCACATCGCCCATCCGCCGCTACCCCGACCTGCTGGTGCATCGGGCGATCAAGGCGGTGCTGAAAGGGCGGGCCTACGAACCCGGCAACTGGCACGAGCTCGGGGCGCACTGCTCGATGACCGAGCGTCGCGCCGACGAAGCCACCCGCGACGTCGTGTCCTGGCTCAAGTGCTACTACATGAAAGACCGCGTGGGCGAGGTGTTCATGGGCAGCGTCAGCGGCGTGACCGCCTTCGGCGCCTTCGTCGCGCTCGACGGGGTCTACGTCGAGGGGCTGGTGCACGTGTCCGAGCTCGGCAGCGATTATTTCCATTACGATGCGGGCAAGCACCACCTCATGGGGGAGCGCACCCGCAAGCGCTACCGGCTGGGCGATCGCGTCAAGGTAAAGGTGGTCCGGGTCGATCTCGATACGAGCCGCATCGATTTCACGCTGGCCTGAAAGCTGTGACGAGCGACGGGTGACGAGTGGCGAGTGAAGCGCATCTTATCTACGGCTTTCATGCGGTGACGAGCCGCATTCGCCAGAACGCGGCCAGCATTCGGGAAATCTATCTCGACCAGTCGCGCGGCGACCGCCGGGCAAAAGACCTGTCGCAACTCGCAGCCGCGCGTGGCGTGCGCCTGATGATGGTGGACGGCTCCCGCCTGGACGGCATGACTCAGCATGCCCGGCACCAGGGCGTGGTTGCGCGGGTCGAGGCTGCCGCTCTTGCCCGGGACCTGGACGAGGTGCTCGACGGGCTCAAGGAGCCCGCGTTGCTCCTGGTCCTCGACGGCATCACCGATCCGCACAATCTCGGCGCCTGCCTGCGGGTGGCCGATGCGATGGGCGTGCACGCCGTGGTGGCGCCCAAGGACCGTGCCGTCGGCATCACGCCGACGGTGGAGAAGGTGGCGAGTGGCGCGGCCGAGACCGTGCCGTTCATCGCGGTCACCAACCTCGCACGCACCATGAGAGAGCTCAAGGAGCGCCAGATCTGGCTGATCGGCGCCGACCAGGAAGCGGAGCGCGATCTCTACGCCATCAGGCTCGATGCGCCGGTAGCCTGGGTGCTGGGGGCGGAGGGAGAGGGCATGCGGCGCCTCACGCGCGAGAATTGCGACGAGCTGGCGCGCATCCCCATGTTGGGCACGGTCGAGAGCCTGAACGTATCGGTGTCCGCCGGCGTGTGCCTGGCCGAGACGAGGCGCCAGAGGGCTATAAAACGGTAACGTCTGGCGGTAACGACTGACGGATGATGGAGACGCCATGGGCGTAGAGATCAAGCTCACCGACAAGGAGTTGCCGATTTCGCCGGCGATGATCGAGTTTCTCGACGAGGTCATTTCCGGAAAGACGCCGAAAACGGGCTGGGCCGACCAGCTTTCCGAGACGCTGGTGCCGAGCGAGGCCGAGCGAAAAGTGCAGTACGCGCAGGAAGTGGCGGACAAGGTGCTGCAGCACCCGCTGGGCCAGCAGGCGATCTACCGGGCGTACGACCTGCTCGCCGCGATCAGCATCGGGACGATGCATAAGCTGAAGGGTATTCACGAGCGCTACCGCTTCATCTGCGTGGTCGGCTGCCCGCGGCACGGCGGTTCTTACCTGACCAAGGAGTTGTATGCCGCGATCGGGTACGACGCGGAACAGGTGCCGAACGTCATCGCGCACGACGGCTTTCCCAACTTCACGCCGTTCGCGTTCGAGGACCGCTACAACGCCTGGACGGCGGCTACGCAACAGATGGCCGAATACCTGGCGATGGTGGAGGTTTTCTTCGCGAAGTCCCGGCGCGATGCGGAGGGTTACACGGTGGCGCCGAAGAAGGCCACCAAGGCGGTCTACCAGGGCGCGTTCTTCAACGCCATGCTGGGGCCGAAGGCCGAGTACATCTTCACCCTGCGCCATCCCGTCGCGGCGTGCATTTCCACTTACGAGAAATCCACGGGGCTGCCGCTCGACGGGCGCTTCGATGCGCGCGGCAACATCGAGGAGTGGGTGAAGCGCGACCTGGTGTGGCTGGGTTCGGAGGAAGGTGCCGTGCTGCGCGGCGATTATTTCGACGCTTACCTGCGGTATTGGGAACACTATCATTACAGCCTCGCGCTCACCGGGCTCGCCGCCAATCGGAACCGGACCATCGTCACCTATGGGCGGGACCGTTTCATGGCGTTGGCGAAAAAGCTGCACGAGCGTCTGGGCAGTAACGCCGCGCCCGGGGATTTCAAGGTATTCGACAAGCGCTCGCGGCACCCGGAATGGAACGCGAAAGCGACTCCCGCGATCGCACGCGTTGCCCAGGTATGGAAGAGCGCGGGCCTGTCCTTCCCGGTGGATGAGGTGATGGAGGGGTGGTAGCCGCAGCGGAAGGCGGGCGGTAGACGATGAACGGCCATCAGGTCGGGACAGGGGGGGCTGAACGTGACTTATCGCACAACCCGAACTCGCTGAAAATATTGATGGACTATATATAATAGTCGGAAGTGGGCGTGGCCTGTTTTTTGCTCGCTGATAATGAAAATTCGCCAAGGAGCGAACCATGGTCAGGAAACAGGGGCTGCAGCTTCGTCCGAAGCTGATTTCCATCGCGGTGGCATCGTGCTTCGTGACCTCCAGCGCACTCGCGAACCCCACCGGTCCCACGGTGG
>CAZOQY010000254.1:0-4793 GCA_964581835.1 uncultured Streptomycetaceae bacterium
GCCGGGTGAATATTGTCCACCCAGTGCACTTCCTCCGGCTTCTCCACCACCGGGATGTCGAGGTTGACGACCACCGGTTCCTGGCCGCTGCGCACCAGCACGCAGGACAGCGGCTCGTCGTCGTTCGCGTTGATCTCCTGGTGTGGCACGTACGGCGGCACGTAGATGAAGTCTCCCGGCCCCGCCTCGGCGATGAATTCCAGCTGGTCGCCCCAGCGCATGCGCGCGCGACCGCTGACGACGTAGATCACGCTCTCGACCGGGCCGTGGTGATGCGCGCCGGTCTTGGCCTTGGGATGGATCACCACGGTGCCCGCCCAGAGCTTTTCCGCCCCGGCGCGCGCGTGGGTGATCGCCGCGGCGCGGTTCATCCCGGGCGTCTGCGCGGTGTTGATGTCGAGCTCGTTGGCATGCACCACGCGCACGCCGTGAAACTTCCACTTGGATTCGGATTCCGGGTTTGCCACGTCTGCCTCCGCTGAAACACCGGGGCCGTCCTGACCCCGCACGCCCATCATCATAAGCCAACTCCTTGATCCAAAGGCGCCTTTGCGCTGCCGGCCCGTGCGGCCAGTTCCATATTTTGAACTAGACCAGAATGCGGACTATACTGACCTCACAATTAAACCCGCCCGGTACACAGGGGCGTAACCGAGGAGACTACGTATGCATCCGCTCAGCCGGTGGTCTTTTGCCGCGCTCGTCGTTGCCGCATTCGCCCTTCCGCCATCCGTGGCGCCGGCCAAAGCCGGCGGATATCCCGACAAGCCCATCCGCCTGATCGTCCCGTTCCCGCCCGGCGGCAGTAACGACATCCTCGGCCGCTACCTCGGGCAGAGGTTGTCCGACCGTCTCCACCAGCAGGTCGTCATCGACAACCGCGGCGGCGCCAACGGCATCATCGGCGCGGAACTCGCCGCGAACGCCACCCCCGACGGCTACACCCTGCTGTTCGTGTCCACCTCCTGGGTCATGAACGCCGCGGTGCGCCCCCTGCCCTACGACGTGGAGAAATCGTTCGACCCGATCGCCATGATCGGGTCGTCGCCCAACTCCATCGTGGTTCACCCCACCGGCCCCTTCCGGACGCTGCGCGATGTCGTCGATCAGGCGAAGGCGAAGCCCGGCGCCATCAGCTACGCCTCGACCGGCGTCGGCGGCTTCAACCATTTCGGCGGCGAACTGTTCAACAAGATCGCCGGCATCCGGATGCAGCACGTCCCTTACAAGGGCGGCGGGCCGGCGATGATCGACATCATCGCCGGCAACATTCCCGTCATGTTCACCTCGGTCACGCAGGTGCTGGGTCACGTGCGCGCCGGCCGGATCCGGATGCTGGCGGTCGGTTCGGACAGGCGCAGCCCGGCGGCGCCCGCTGTCCCGACCGTCGCCGAATCCGGCTATCCGGGCTACGAAGTTTCCGTCTGGTGGGGCGTTGCCGCGCCCGACGGCGTGCCGGGCGATGCGATGAAGAAGCTGGGACGCGAGATCACGGTGGTGCTCGAGGAGCCGGAAACGAAGCAGCGCCTGCTCGCCGACGCGGCCGAGCCGCTGATCATGTCACCGACCGAGTTGCGCAAGCTGATCCGCGACGACGTGAAGAAGTGGCGGGACGTGGCGAAGGACGCGGGCATCCAGTTGAAATAGCCGGAACAGAACAACAAGAGGAGGAGGAAAAAAGAAAGACGCATCCCGTGTCTTATTGGTTGGGACACGTTGGGCCGGACCGCGACACGGCGGGGTCCGGCCTTTCTTTTCCGGAACGGGGCGGTCAGCGGCTGGATGCGCCGGCTACCTCCCGCGTCCAGCGCGCGATCTCATCGATCGAGGCGGTGGGCGCGCCGCGATGATCGGAATCGGGCTCGTACAACCGGGTCAGGGGATGCGACGGGAGCGACCGGAACATCGGGATGTTGGTCTTGCGCAGGCCGGGCAGCTCGTGCGCCGGCACGATCCACAGGATCGGGGCCGCCGGGTTCGCCGCCCGCGCCGCCCGTTCCATGTTCATCGCGCCACCCGGGTCGAACCAGGTCACGTAGGTGGCCGGCGTCGTGACGACCGGGAACAGTCCCCTGGCGCCCTCGAAATCTTCGAGCGTCGCCGGCTCGCCGCCCTTGCCGTCCGCGACCAGCCGGCGGGCGCGCGCCAGCGGCCCGCTCACCTTCTCGCGGAAGAAGTAGTGATCGACGTTGCCGCCTGGCGCGATGACGACCACCCCGTCCACCGTCAGTCTGCCGGCGAGATAGGTCGCGAAAGCGCCGCCCTGGCTGTGCCCGGCCACGAACACTTTCTTCGCGCCCCTGCCCCGCAAACCCGCGATCGCGGCCTCCACTTCCTTCTCGGCCGCGGCGACCGGAACGTCGTACTGGCGGCGACCCGACCACGGCATTTCGATGTTGGCGACAAGGTAGCCTTTGCTCTCCAGGTTACCGGCCAGGCCCGCGACGAGCCCCGTCGGCGAACCGCCCTTGCCGTGCATGATGACGATGCCGATCGGCTCCTGTGCCAGTGCCAGCGCCGAGAGCGGCGCGGCAATGAACACCGCCAGCATCAGCCTGGCCAGGACGCGGAAAATTGTCATGCCCCTATAATGACATATGCCGCTCGTCCTTGAATCGCGACACTTCCTGATCGTCGCCCCCGAACACCCGCACGTGTCCCGCCGGGACGGCGGGCACCTGATCATCAATCCCAGGGTAGCGGTGGAAGACCGGACTCAACTCTCCCGCGAGCAGGCGATCGAGCTGGTCAAGCTGACGATGGTCGCGGGCGAGGCGATGAAGACCGTGCTGACGCGCAAAGGCATCGCCATCGGGCGCATCAACTACCAGGACAACGGCAACTGGCGGCACGAGCTGCACGTGCACCTCTACGGCCGCGCCCGCGACGCCACGCGCCAGCCGTGGGGACAGCCGCTGTCGTTTCCACCCACGGCCGAAGCGCAGAAAGCCCTGGCCGGCACGCTCGAACCGCTGACAGTGGACGACGTAGCCGAACTGGCGGCCGAGATGAGCCGCCTGCTCGAGAGCGGCAAGTACCGAAACTTCTAGAACCTAAAATCCACGTCAGCCACAGAGAGCACAGAGAACGCAGAGAGAAGTCGTTCTAGATCGATATTTTTTTCTCTGTGATCTCTGTGCACCCCTCAAGGGGGTGTCAAAAAGAATTCTCTGTGGCAAAAGGGTTTTTGAGGTCACCTACTCGGCCTTCGCGCCCGACGCCCTGACGAGATCACCCCACTTTTTGATCTCGAGCGGCATGAGCCTGTCCAGCTCTTCCGGCGAGCTGGCAGTGACGGCGACGGCCATCTCGGTCAGGCGTTTGGTGATTTCCGGTGTGCGCAGCGACTTGGCGAAACCGTCGTTGATACGCTGCACCACGTTGCGCGGGATGCCGGCGGGCCCCATCAGCGCGTACCAGCCGGCAGCCTCGAATCCCTTCAGGGTTTCCGCCACGGTGGGCACGTCGGGAAGCAGGGCAAACCGTTCCGTCCCGCAGACGGCGATCGCGCGCAGCCGGCCGGAGCGGATGAACGGCAGGGCGGCGAGCAGCGTATTGGCCTGGAACTGCACGTGGCCGGCAACGGTGTCGTTCAGCGCCTGCCCCGCGCCCTTGTAGGGAATGTTGAGCACGTCGATGCCCGCCCTCGCCTTCAGCATCTCGACGGCGAGATACGCCGAATTGCCGCCCGACGTCCCGGCGGTCAGTTGCCCCGGCCTCGCCCTGGCAAGCGCGATCAGTTCCTTCACGCTGGTGACCGGCAGCGACGGATGCACCACCAGCACGGTCTGGGGCCGCGCCAGCAGGCTGATCATGGTGAAGTCCTTGATCGGGTCGAACGGCAGCTTCGGCAGCAGCGTGGGATTGATCGCGTGCGGCGTGGTCGCGATCAGCACCGTGTAGCCGTCGGGCGCGGAACGCGCCACGTGCTCGGTGCCGATGGTGGTATAGGCGCCGCCTCGATTCTCGATGATCATGCTTTGCCCGAAATTCTCGGCGAGCCGCGGATTCAGCAGCCGCGCCAGGATGTCGGTGCCGCCGCCCGGCACCGCCGGCACGACGATGCGGATCGGCTTGGATGGAAACGCCTGCGCCTGCACGAGGGCGGGAACCGCCAGCCATGCGATTGCCGCGAACTGCGCGAACCTGACAATATTCTTCACCCGTATCCTTTCACTCGTCACACGTCACCCGTCACTCGTCACCCAGGCCTGGCCGCCGTCAGGCCGCCATCGACCGTCAAATGCGTGGCCGTGATGTAACGCGCCTCGTCCGAGGCGAGGAACACCACTGCGTTCGCGACATCCCAGGCATCGCCCATGCGTCCGATCGGCACCGCCGCGTGCCGCTTCGCGACGAGGTCGGCGGCCTCTTTCGGCCCCAGCTGCTTCATCAGGCGCGCCTCCACCAGCGGCGTGTGCATCGTGCCGACGATCACCAGGTTGCAGCGGATGCCCTTCTTCACGTAGGCGATCGCGGTCGAGCGGGTGAAGCCCAGCAAACCCGACTTCGCCGTGCTGTAGGCGACGTGCACGCGCCCGCCGACCTGATGGCTGAAGCCGGCGACCGAGGCGATGTTGACGATCGCCCCGCCGCCCTGCTTCTCCATCGCCGGCAGCACGTGCTTGCAGCACAAGAACGCGGTCTTGAGGTTGTGGTCGAGCTGGGTGTCCCAGACCTCCTCGGTCATGTCCACCGGGCTGCCGGGCGCCGAACCGCCGACGTTGTTCACCAGGATGTCGATGCGGCCGTAGCGTTTCAGGCAGGTCTCCACGGCCGCTTTTACCGCCGCG
>CAZOQY010000255.1:0-3165 GCA_964581835.1 uncultured Streptomycetaceae bacterium
GCCGGCGCGTGCCCCGGCGGCGCAACCGCACCGCCGCCGCCCGCCTCTCCCGCCGCGAGCTGCCGGTCGCCGACGATGTAGGTATAGGCGACGGGGATGACGAACAGAGTGAACAGCGTGCCGAGCGTCATGCCGCCGACGATGACCCAGCCGATGGCGGAACGCGATTCCGAGCCCGCGCCCGCCGACACGGCGAGCGGCATGGCCCCGAGCACGGTCGCGGCGGTCGTCATGAGGATGGGCCGCAGGCGCAGGCACGACGCCTCCACGAGAGCCTCGACCTTCGCCATGCCGCGGTCACGCAGCTGGTTGGTGAATTCGACGATCAGGATGCCGTTCTTGGTGATGAGGCCGATCAGCATCACCAGCCCGATCTGGCTGTAGACGTTCAACGTGATGCCCGCGAGCATCATCGCGGCCAGCGCGCCGGTGATCGCCAGCGGCACGGTCAGCATGATGACCAGCGGGCCGCGGAAGCTCTCGAACTGGGCCGCCAGCACCAGGTAGATGAAGGCGAGCGCGAGAAAAAACACGAAGTAGAGCTGCTGGCCGGATTCCCGGAACTCGCGCGACTGGCCGTCGAGCGTGGTCTGGTACTCGGCGGAGAGCGCCTCTTTCGCCGTTTGGTCAAGGAAGCCGAGCGCCTCCGACAGCGTGTAGCCGGGCGTGATGTTGGCCGAGATGATCGCCGCGCGCAGGCGGTTGAAGTGGTTCAGTTCCTTCGGCGCGACCGTCTCCGTGACCGTGACCAGGTTGGAGAGCTGCGTCAGCTGCCCGCCCGCGCCGCGCACGTAGATCGAGGTGAGGTCGGCGGGCTGGCGGCGGTCCTTGTCCTCGAGCTTGACGATGACGTCGTACTGCTTGCCCTCGCGCTTGAAGCGCGTGACCTGGCGGCCGCCGAGCAGCGTCTCGAGCGTGCGCCCGATCGCCTCCACCTGCACGCCCAGCGCCGCGGCCTTTTCACGGTTGATGTCCACCGACAGCTGCGGCTTGTTGAGCTTCAGGTCCGAGTCGACGTTGGTCAGGCCCGGGTACGCGCGCGCCTTCGTCACCATCCCGGTCACCACCCGGTCGAGCTGGTCGTAGGAAGTGCCCTGCACGACGAACTGCACCGGCGGGTTGCGGAAGCTCTGCCCGAGCGAGGGCGGGTTGACCGGGAACGCCAGCACCCCGGGCATGCGCGCCGCCATCTTCGGCGCCAGCTCGGCGGTGACCGCCCGCGTCGCGCGGTCGCGCTCGTCCCAGTCCTTCAGCCGCACGAAGGAGATCGCGAAATTGACGGGGTTGGGACGGTCGAGGCCGGGCGCCACCGACACGAAGTAATTGACGATTTCGGGCACGTCCTTGTACATGTCCTCCCAGATCTTCGCGTACTCGTCGGTGTAATCCATGGTCGCGCCTTCCGGCGCGGACATGATGCCGAGGAAAAAGCCGCGGTCTTCCAGCGGCGAGAGCTCGGACTTGAGCGTCATGAACAGCACGCCGCCCAGCGCGGCTATCCCGACGAAGGCGCCGACCACGGCGAGGCGGCGGCCGAGGCAGGCCGTGAGCAGCCGCCGGTAACCGGACGAGAGGCCGCTGAAAAAAACCTCGAGCGCGTTGTAGAAACGGCCGTGGCTGGCTTCACGGCGCAGCAGTTTCGAGCACATCATCGGCGTCAGCGTCAGCGCCACGAAGCCGGACACGACGACGGCGGCGGCGACGGTCAGCGCGAACTCCATGAACAGGCGCCCGGTATTGCCGGTCGAGAAGGCGAGCGGCGCGAACACGGCGGCCAGCGTGACGGTCATCGCGACGATGGCGAACGCGATCTCGCGACTGCCGGCGAGGGCCGCCTGCAGCGGCGGCATGCCCTCCTCGACGTGGCGGTGCACGTTTTCCAGCATGACGATCGCGTCGTCCACCACCAGGCCGATTGCCAGCACGATGCCGAGCAGCGTCAGCACGTTGATGGTGAAGCCCATGATCCCGATCAGGAAGAAGGCGCCGATCAGCGACACCGGGATGGTGACGAAGGGAATCAGCGTGGCGCGCAGGGAGCGCAGGAAGAAGAAGATCACCAGCACCACCAGCGCCAGCGCCTCGAGCATCACCTCGTACACCGCCTCGATCGAGCGCTCGATGAAAACCGAAGTGTCGAAGGCGATGGCGAGATCCATGCCCGGCGGCAGCGCCGCCCGCAGCTTCGGCAGTTCCGTCTTGACCGCGCGCGCGACCGACAGCGTATTGGCGGTGGACTGCTTGACGATGCCCATGCCCACCGCCGCCCGGCCGTTGACGCGCAGGCGGTTGCGCTCGTCGGCGGGCCCCAGCTCGGCGCGCCCCACGTCGGACAGGCGCACGGGATAGCCGTTCACCTCGCGCACGATCAATCCGTTGAATTGCTGCGGCGTGCGCAGATCGGTTTCCGACAGCACGGTGAACTCGCGCTGCTGGCTCTCGATGCGACCGGACGGCACCTCGATGTTCTGGCGCCGCAGCGCGTCCTCGACGTCCTGCGGCGTCAGGCCGTAGGCCGCCAGCCGCTCGCGGTCGAGCCAGATGCGCATCGCGTAGCGGCGCTCGCCGCCGATGATGACCGAGGCCACGCCCGACAGCGTCTTCAGCCGGTCGACGACGTAGCGGTCGGCGTAGTCGGATATCTCCAGCGCGGGATGCCGGTCCGAGTTGAGGCGCAGCCACAGGATCGCCTGCGCGTCGGCCTCGACCTTGGCGATGATCGGCTCGTCCACCTCGTCCGGCAGCTGCCCGCGCGCCCGCGACACGCGGTCGCGCACGTCGTTGGCGGCCGCATCGGTGTCACGGTCGGTGACGAACTCGACGGTGATCTGCGAGACCTCCTCTCGGCTCACCGACTTGATGCTCTTCACGCCCTCGATGCCGGATATGCTGTCTTCCAGCGGCTGCGTCACCTGCGACTCGATCACCTGCGGGCTTGCGCCCTTGTAGACGGTGCGCACCGACACCACCGGCGTGTCGATCTTCGGGTATTCCCGCACCGTCAGCCGCAGGAACGAGATCACGCCGATCAGAATGATGAGCAGGCTCATCACCGTCGCGAGGACGGGGCGCTTGATCGAAAGCTCGGGCAGGAACATTAATTAACCGCCACGATGAAGGAAATAGAATAAAAAAACCAATTGAACCGCCAAGACGCCAAGAGAA
>CAZOQY010000255.1:3265-4784 GCA_964581835.1 uncultured Streptomycetaceae bacterium
TGCTTCTCTTGGCGTCTTGGCGGTTCCATTATTGCTTTTGACCTTCCTTGGCGGTTTGAGCAGGCGGTTTGTCAGCCAGCACCGTCACCGCCGCGCCGTCGCGCAGCCGCAGCTGTCCGTCGAGAATGATCGTGTCGCCGGCCGAGAGCCCCTGCTTCACCTCGACCTCGCCCGGCCGGCGCAGGCCCATCTCGATCTTCGTCAGCACCGCCTTGCCGTCGGCCAGCCTGTAGACGAAGCGGTCCTGGCCCTGCGGCACCAGCGCCTGCTCGGGAACGATGAGCGCGTTCTCGCGCGTTTCCAGCACGAGGACCACGCGCACGAACATGCCGGGCTTGAGCCTGACGCCGGGATTGGGCACGCGCGCGCGCAACAGCACCGTGCGCGTCTGCTCGTCCACCGCCGGCTCGATCGCATAGATTTCACCGCGGAAGGACTCGCCCGGGAAAGCATCCACCCGCACCAGCACCGCCTGCCCCGACCTGATCCGCCCGAGGTACAGCTCGGGCATGCGGAAATCGAGCTTGAGCGTGCCGATCCCTTCCAGCCGCGCGATGTCCTGGCCCGCCTTGGCATAGGCTCCCGGGCTGACCTGGCGCAGGCCCGCCACGCCCTCGAACGGCGCGATCACCGCCGACTTGTCGAGCCGCGCCCTGACCTCGGCCTGCCGCGCGATGGACTGGTTCATCGCCTCGCGCGCATCGTCGAGCGCCTGCGCGCTGAGAAATTTCTTCTCGTGGAGTTCCTCCGCGCGCTTCATGCGGCTGCGGTTGAGCGTGACTTCGGAATTGATCGCCGCGAGCTGGGCCTCGATTTCGGCGGTATCGAGCGAAACGAGCTTCTCGCCCTTGCGCACCAGCTGGCCTTCGGTGAAATGTATCACCGCGACGCGGCCGTCGCGTTCGGGACGGATCATCACCGACTCGTTGGCGAGCAGCGAGCCGACCGCGCTGACTTCCTCGCTGATCGTGCCGGTCCGGACCGTGCCGACCTTGACCGGCGCCGCCTTCTGCGCGCCCTTGGCGGACGGGGCAGCGGACTTGCCGACCGCCGGCGACGAGGCGAAAAACTTCCAGGCGAAGCCCGCACCGGCGAGAACGGCGACGGCGAACACGAAAAGGACCAGGCGTTTCATGCAGGAGAATGACGGGGAAAGGAATCGCGGGTGGCGATGATTCTACTCTTTCTGTCTGACCGCGCCCGGCGGCAAAGTTCAACCGCGCGCCGCGGCTATAATCAGCGCAAACGCCGATACGACGCGCATGAGACTCTCTCTCGACGCCCTGCTGGTGCTCGACGCGATCGACCGCAAAGGCAGCTTCGCCGCTGCCGCGGACGAGCTGCACCGCGTGCCGTCCGCCATCACCTACACCGTACAGAAGCTGGAGGAAGATCTCGACGTTCTGCTCTTCGACCGCCGCGGCCACCGCGCGAAGCTGACGGCCGCGGGCCGCGAGCTGCTCGACGAAGGCCGTCACCTGCTGCGCGCAGCGGGCGAGCTCGAGTCGCGCGTGAAGCG
>CAZOQY010000256.1:0-4775 GCA_964581835.1 uncultured Streptomycetaceae bacterium
GCGTGCTGTTTCAGACACTCATTCAGACATTCGGCCAGTTTCACCGCGTCGAGACTCGCCTGCCCGGCTCCGTTCGAGCCGCGCGGCACCATCGGGTGCGCGGCGTCGCCCAGCAGGGTGATGCGGCCGTGGCTCCAGCGCGGCAGGGGTTCCTGGTCCACCATCGGGTATTCGAGGATGGTCTCGGCGTTGCGCATCATGCCCGGCACGTCGAGCCAGTCGAACTTCCAGTCCTCGAAGACGTGGATGAAGTCTTCCAGCCGGCCGGCGCGGTTCCAGTCGCGCTTCTTGTATTTCGGGGTATAGAACTCGCCCACCCAGCTGATGAGTTGCCGTCCCTGTGCGTCGAGCCGGTTGCGGATCGGGTAGACGATCAGCTTGCCGGATTCGAGCCAGCCGGCGCGCACGAAGCTCTCGCCGCCGAGAAACGGCTTCCACCAGGTCGCGCCGCGCCACATGTTGACGCCGGAATAGATCGGATCGCCCTCGTCCGGGTAGAACTGTTTGCGCAGCACCGAGTGGATGCCGTCGCAGCTCACGGCAGCGGCGCCGCGCTGCGGCGGCAGGGCTTCACCCGACCCGGTTGCGGTGAAATGTACCGTCACGCCGCTGCCGTCCTGTTCGGCGCGGACACAACGCCAGCCGGTAACGATGCGATCGGCGCCGATACGCGCCCTGCAGGCTTCGAGCAGGACCGTCTGCAGGTCGCCGCGGTGGATGGAGAACTGCGGGGTTTTGTAGCCGGCGTGGCGCCCGCACGGCTCGCCGTGCACGAACTGCCCGTGGCGCGTGTAGAACAGCGCGTCCCGCGTCGTCACCGCGATGTCCGCCAGCGCCGGCTCCAGCCCGAGCGCGGCGAGTTCCTTCGTCGCGTGGGGAAGCACGTTGATGCCGAGGCCCAGCCCCCTGATTTCAGGCGCCGCCTCGTAAACGCGGCACGGTATTCCCGCGCGATGCAGCGTGAGCGCCAGCGTCAGTCCGCCGATGCCGGCGCCGATGATGAGGATGTCGTTCTGCGTGCTCATAGGATGGACTCATTTTACCGTGGCTCCGCGGATTCGGGTCCGAGAATTGCCATATACTTCGGCTTCTTTCCCTATTGGCAAACGCCATGAGCCAGTCCACCAACGCCCGTCCCGATCCCGATAAAGTTCTCGTCCAGCTCGCCGATTACGTCGACCGTTACCCGGTGAAAAGCGCGCTCGCGCTGGAGACCGCGCGGCTCGCGCTGATCGACACGCTCGGCTGCGGCCTGGAAGCGCTGTCCTATCCCGGCTGCACCAGCCTGCTGGGGCCGATCGTGCCCGGCACCGTCGTCCCCAACGGTGCGCGCGTGCCGGGCACGTCGTACGTGCTCGATCCCGAGCGCGCGACCTTCAACATCGGCGCGCTCAACCGCTGGCTCGACTGGAACGACGCCTTCTACGGCGCGACGGTGATCCATCCTTCCGATACCTTCTCCGGCATTCTCGCGGTGGCGGACTGGCTGTCGCGCACACGAGTGGCCGAAAGAAAAAAGCCGCTCACGATGCGCGACGTGCTGGAGTCGGCGGTCAAGACCTACGAGATCATGGGCGGCCTCGCGCTGGAGAACGGCTACACCGCGGCCGGACTCGATCACACCATCCTCGTCAAGATCGCGACCACGCCGGTGGTGACGAAACTGCTCGGCGGCACGCGCGAGGAAATCCTCAACGCGCTGTCGCAGGCGTGGGTGGACGGGCACGCGCTCGCGACCTTCCGCCGCAAGCCCAACACCGGCCCGCGCAAGTCGTGGGCGGCGGGCGACGCGGCGAGCCGCGGGGTGCGCCTCGCGCTGATGGCGCTGAAAGGGGAGATCGGCTGCCCGTCGGCGCTCACGGCGAAGACCTGGGGCTTCTACCACGTGCTGTTCAAGGGCCGGCCGTTCCGCTTCCAGCGACCGCTCGGCAGCTACGTCATGGAGAACACGCTGTTCAAGATCCCGTACCCGACGGCGTTCCACGGCCAGACCGGCGTGGAGGCAGCGATCAAACTGCACTCGCTGGTGAAGGACCGCCTCGACGACATCAAGCGCGTCGAAGTCCGCTGCCACAACTCGACCATGGTGATCCTCGACAAGAAGGGGCCGCTGCACAACTTCGCCGACCGCGACCACTGCATGCAGTACATGATGGCCATCGGCATGATCTTCGGCACCATGACCGCCGAGCATTACTACGATCACATCGCCGCCGACCCGCGCATCGACACACTGCGCGCGAAGATGAACCTGAAGGAGTCCCCGCAGTACGAGCGCGAGTACCACGACCCGAAGAAACGCACCAACGCCAACTCGATCCAGGTGTTCTTCAAGGACGGCACCAAGACGCCGTTGTCGGAAGTGCTGTACCCCCTCGGCCATCGCAAGCGCCGCCAGGAAGGCGAGCCGGTGCTGCTTGCCAAGTTCGAGACCGCGGTCGGCCGCGTGTTCGCCGCCAAGCGGCGCGATGCGATCGTCGCGGCCTGCCACGATGCGAAGCGGCTCGAGGCGATGCCGGTGAACGAATTTATGGATTTACTCGCCATCTAGGTGGAAGGAATTTTTGCGTGCGCAGAAATTCCTATAGTCGATATATTGGAGGAAAAATGAGACACACCGAACAACGCAAGCGCCTGCGCGCGGTATTCGCGGGCACCAAGTGCATTTCGCCGGCGAGCGTCTACGACGGCCTGTCGGCGCGCGTCGCCGAATCGGTCGGCTACGAGATCGGCATGCTGGCCGGATCGGTTGCGGCGAACACGACGCTGGCCGCGCCTGACCTGATCGTGCTGACGCTGACCGAGTTCGCCGACCAGGTGCGGCGCATCATGCGCGCGTCGAAACTCTCGCTGATCGTCGACGCCGACCACGGCTACGGCAACGCGCTGAACGTCATGCGCACGGTGGAGGAGCTGGAGCACGCCGGCGTGTCGGGGATGAGCATCGAGGACACCGCGCTGCCGACGCGCTTCGGGCAGGCCGAGGGCGCGGACGAGTTGATTTCGCTCGACGAGATGGTGGGCAAGTTGAAGGCCGCGGTCGCTGCGCGCCGCGATCCCTCGACCGTCATTCTCGGGCGCACCGCCGCGCTCAAGGTGGAGGGCACCGAAGGCACGGTGAAGCGCGCGAAAGCCTTCGCCGCCTGCGGCGTGGACGCGATTTTCGTGATCGGCGTGGAATCGGTGGACCAGGTGCGGGCGGTGCACGAAGCCGCGAAGCTGCCGATCATGGTCGGTGGGGCGCCGGCCTCGGTCAGGCACGAGGACGTTGCGGCGGCCGGCGGGCGGGTGATGCTGCAGGGCCACCAGCCGGTGGCGGCGGCCGTCAAGGCGGTCCGGGAGGTCTATGCCCACCTCTTCAACGGCGGCGCGCCGGCAGACCTGAAAGACAAGATCGCCTCGCAAGGCGAAATCGACAAACTGGTGCGCGCGTCCGACTACAAGACGTGGCAGAAGGACTTCCTGGGCGTCAGATCGAAGTCGTGAGGGGTGAGGCGTGAGGCGTAAGGAGACAAACGCGCGCGCGCGACTCGCCAGGAATCCCCTGTTTCGCAAGGGCCTGGCGGTCCGCAAGGCGGTGGTGGGCAAGGAGTACGTCGAGCGCCGGCTGGCGGCGGCGAGCGAGCAGGACTGGCTGTTCGAGGAGGCCGCCACCAAATTCGCGTGGGGGCAGGTGTGGAGCCGGCCGGGGCTGTCGCGCAAGATGCGAAGCCTCATCAACATCTCGGCGCTGACCGCGATGAACCTGCGGCACGAGCTGAAGCTGCACATCCGCGCCGGGCTGAGGAACGGCCTCACCCGCAAGGAGATCGCGGAAGCGCTGCTGCACTGCGCCGTCTACTGCGGTTTTCCCAAGTCGCTCGACGCGTTCCGGCTGGCGAAGGAAGTGTTCGAGGAGATGGATGTCGCGCCGCGCCGCGGCAAGAAAAAGCGTTGAACGACTGCATTAGCCACAGAGGGCACAGAGTTCACAGAGAAAAGGCGGGAAGATCGGATGGTTTGGTTTTAACCCTCTGTGTTCTCTGTGATCTCCGTGGCTGATGGTATTTGAACCTATGAAGAAACCCCTGGAAGTTCTTCAGCTCTACCCTGGTCACGACTACACGCTGCGGGGCGCGTTCGAGTCGCGGCTGAAGGGCGATCCGCGGCGGCCGTTCATGCTGTTCGCCGGCAGGACCTGGAGTTGGGCGGAGTTCGGCGAGGCGGCGGAGCGGGCGGCGCGCCTGTTCGCCGCGCTCGGCGTGAAGCTGGGCGACCGCGTGGGGGTGATGTCGCGCAACCACGAAGGTCACGTCCTCGCGCTGTTCGGGCTGGCGCGCATCGGCGCCATCATGGTGCCGATCAACCCCGAGTTCGGCGTGCCGGAAGCGAAATACGTCCTGCACCACGCCGAGGTCTGCGGGGTCATCGCGGCGGGCGACACACTCGACACGGCGCGCGGGGCCTGCGAGGGCCTGGCGACGGCGCCGTGGTTCATGCTGTTCGATGCCGCGCGCGACGGGGCGCCGAATTTCCTGGACGAGGCCCGCCGCGCGCCGGCGCTGGCGCTGCCGGAAGGCGTTGCTGCCGATGCCACCTGCCTCATCATCTACACCTCCGGCACCACCGGGTTTCCCAAGGGCGCGATGCACGGCCAGAGGAGCTTCGTCCTGTGTGGCGAGGCCTTCGTGCAGCGCGTGTACTTGCAGCCGGAAGACCGCGTGATGATCGTGCTCCCGCTGTTCCACGTGAACGCGCTGTTCTACTCGCTCGCGGGCACGCTGGCGGCGGGATGC
>CAZOQY010000257.1:0-1835 GCA_964581835.1 uncultured Streptomycetaceae bacterium
TCACCAGGCTCACGCTCAGCACGACGACCGCCGCGATCGAGACCGGCACCTGCCAGCGGCGCGCCGCGCCCGGCCGGGCGCGCGGGCGGGCCCCGACTTCCCGATGCGCCGCGGCCAGGATGGCGGCGTCGAGGTGCGCCGGCGGTCCCTCGCCGCCGGCTTCGCGGTAGAGCCGGTCGAGCGCGGGGTCGCGCGGCGCCGCGCCGCCCGGGTCGTTCTCGTTCATCGCCATCCCTGCATCCCCTGTCTTAACCGGGTCATCGCGTAGCGCAAGCGGCTCTTCGCGGTCTCGCGCGTCACCCCGGTCGCCTGCGCGACCTCTTCCACGCTCATGCCGCCTTCCTGCTGCAGCAGGAAAGCCTCGCGCTGCGGCGCGGGCAGCGCCGCGATCAGCTCCAGCAGGCGGCCGGCCTGGCGCTTCGCGTCGAGCGCGTCAGGCGCCGGCGTCTCGCGCCCGTCGGGCAGCGCCTCCAGCGCCCCGTCCCCCTCCTCTTCGAAGGAAACCACTTCCGCATGGCCGTGCTTGCGGTAATGGTCGATCAGCCGGTTGTGGGCGAGGTGGTAAAGATAGGTCGTGAACTTGGCCTGGACCGTGTAGCCGGCCCGCGCGCGAACGAGGTTCATCCACACGTCCTGGAACAGCTCCTCGGCCGCCGCCGCGTCCCGGCATTGGCGCAGGAGGTAGCGGTACAGCCCGCCCTTGTGGCGCGAGTAGAGCGCGTCGAACGCGCCCGCCTCGCCGTCGCGATAAAGAAGCATGAGCTCCTCATCGCTGCTCTCCGCACCCAACGCCATTGCGGGCGAGTATACCGCCCCGCACCGACTGGAGAGGCGCGAGGCGGGAGGCGGGAGGCGCGGTGAAAATCCGCCCACGATACAGACGCATCTGACGCCTCTCACCTCTCTCCTCTCGCCTCACCGGGGATCCGGCACGAACTGCCCCGGGAACGGCGACGGCTGCGCGATGCGCGGCGTCCGGATCACGCCCAGCGCCACCAGGTTCGCGTAGGTGTTGTAGTGGATCGCGATCACCTCCGCGGGATACTCGCTCGCCCGCTCGAAATCCGTGTAGGTGATGTGCGACGCTTCGCTGCGCCCGTGGCCGGTGCCGAGCGAGGACGACTTTTGCGGCGCCGACTGGGCGGGTGCGTTCCGCGCCCCGGCCGCGCTCTCGGCCGAGCGCGCGGCCCCCGATGACGACAGGGCATCCTCCGCGGCCGATGCGGGACTTTCATCGCGCGATCCGGGGGCCGGCGCATCGTGCCAGCGCCGGTAGCGCTCGAGGCGCGCTTCGGGCTCCGCTTTCTTGCGGAACAGGGCGACGCCGATCACGCCGACGTTGTCCGGCCGGCCGGTGCGCGCGGCATACGAATTCTGGTGCTCGGTGAAAAAGAAAGCGGCAATGCGCTGCTCGCTCTTCCGCCAGCCCTTCACGTCGTAGCTCTGGTGGCGCCCCAGCACGTAGCCGGTCTGGCTCCAGTCGGCGGTCTCGCCGGTGACCGCGTTGACGCCGTCGACCGAGACCACGGCGAGGATGTCGCCGCCGGTGCGGTTGCGCACGCTGACCTGGTACTCGTTGCCGGGGCGGCCCACGACGTAGTAGCGGCCCTGGTGGCGATAGACCGGCAGCGTGCGTCCCTCGGCGCGGTCGTAGACCGTCACGTCCGCGGTATTGCCGACGGCGCCCGCCGTCCCGGCTGCACTGCACAACGCCAGAGCAGCGGTGATTGCCTTCCAATTCATGTTTGTCTCCTTGGGGTTAACGATGCCGGCCCGTTGCCGGCGCTCTCCCTGTGAACGCAGCCGCGGTGCAAACGGGGTTAACGGCTTGAACG
>CAZOQY010000257.1:1935-4768 GCA_964581835.1 uncultured Streptomycetaceae bacterium
GGGGTTAACGGCTTGAACGCGCTCGATGCGCGCGGCTATACTGGTCCGACCCCTGCAATCCACTGCTGCGAGCCCGCGCCCGGCGCGCGCTCACAGGGGCAGCTTCCACTCAAGGAAGAGGAGGAGCGTCATGCCGAAGTTCTCTCCCGCAGCGATTCGCGCCATCGCCCTCGCCGGCCACGGCGGCTCGGGCAAGACCACGCTGGCGGAAGCCCTGCTGGCGAAGGCCGGGGCGATCAACAGCCCGGGCAGTGTGGAAAAAGGCACCACGGTCTGCGATTCCGACCCGCTCGAAAAGCAGTACCACCATTCGCTCAACGCCGCGGCGGTGCACCTGCATCACCGCGACACGCGCGTGCACCTGATCGACACGCCGGGCCTGCCCGACTTCATCGGCCGCGCGATCGGCGCGCTGCCGGCGGTGGAAACCGCGGCGATCGTGGTCAACGCCCAGAACGGCATCGAGATGATCACGAGTCGCATGATGCAGTGGGCGAAGAAGCGCGACCTGTGCCGCATGATCGTCATCAACAAGATCGACGCCGAGAACGTGGACCTGCCGGGCGTGCTCGCCCGCATCCAGGCCGCGTTCGGGCGGGAATGCCTGCCGATCAACCTGCCGGCCGACGGCGGCAGGCGGGTGGTGGACTGCTTCTTCAACCCCGCCGGCGAATCCGATTTTTCCTCGGTGGCGCAAGCGCACAGCGCGCTGGTCGACCAGGTGGTGGAGGTCGACGAGGAACTCATGGCGAAGTATCTCGAGAAGGGCGAGGTCACCCCGGAGGAGCTGCACGCGCCGTTCGAGAAGGCGCTGCGCGAGGGGCACCTGATCCCGGTGTGCTTCGTCTCCGCGCGCAACGGCGCCGGCGTCGCCGAGCTGCTCGACGTGTTCGTGAAGCTCATGCCCAATCCCACCGAGGGCAACCCGCCGCAATTCCTCAGGGGCGAAGGCGCGAAGGCGCAGCCGGTGCGCGCCGAGCCGGACCCGAAGAAGCACGTGCTCGCCCACGTGTTCAAGGTGATGATCGATCCGTTCGTGGGCAAGGTGGGCGTGTTCCGCGTGCACCAGGGCACCCTCACGCGGGACACGCAGCTCTACGTCGGGGCCGAGCGCAAGGCGTTCAAGGTCGGGCACGCCTACCTGCTCCAGGGCAAGGATTTCGTCGAAACCGACGCCCTGGTGCCGGGCGACATCGGCGCCGTGGCAAAGGTGGATGACATCCATTTCGACGCGGTGCTGCACGATTCGCACGACGAGGACCACATCCACCTCCTGCCGCTCGAGTTTCCGGCGCCGATGCATTCCCTCGCGATCGAACCGAAGCGCCGCGGCGACGAGCAGAAGATATCGGACGCGCTGCACAAGCTCTCGGCCGAGGACCCCACTTTCAGGGTCGAGCACAACGCGACGGTCAACCAGACCATCGTGAGCGGGCTGGGCGACCTGCACATGCGCTACATCCTCGACCGCATGGTCAGCCAGTACCACGTGGAAGTCGCGACCCGGCCGCCGCGCATCCCGTACCGGGAGACCATCACCGCCCGGGCGGAAGGCCATCATCGCCACAAGAAGCAGACCGGCGGCGCGGGCCAGTTCGGCGAGGTCTACCTGCGGGTCGAGCCGCTCAGGCGCGGGGCGGGGTTCGAGTTCGTGGACCAGGTGAAGGGCGGCACCATCCCCAACCAGTTCATCCCCGCCGTCGAGAAGGGCGTGCGCCAGGTGCTGGAATCCGGGCCAGTCGCAGGTTACCCCGTGCACGATGTGCGCGTCATCGTCTACGACGGCAAGCACCACGACGTGGATTCCAAGGAGGTCGCCTTCATCGCCGCCGGCAAGCGCGCCTTCATGGACGCGGTCAGCAAGGCGCGCGCCATCATCCTCGAGCCCGTCGTCAACATCGAGATCACGGCGCCCGAAACGGCGATGGGCGACATCGCCGGCGACCTTTCAGCCAAGCGCGGCCAGCTCTCCGGCACCGATTCGACCGCGCCGGGTACGCTGGTGATCAAGGGACAGGTGCCGCTGTCGGAGCTGAACAACTACCAGGCGAAGCTGAAATCGGTCACCGCGGGCCAGGGGTCCTACAGCATCGAGTTCGCGCGCTACGATCCGGTGCCGCCCAACGTCCAGAAAGCCCTGGCCGAATTGCATGCGAAGACCGCCGTCCACGCAGAAGAACAATGACGATCCGACCCGCATGGTAATCTCGCGCCCATGGATGAAATCGTCACCCGCGGGATGGCCAAGTGGCCGAACGTGCCGGCGGTCTACGGCTGGCTCTCGCTCGACCGGCGCGGCAACTGGCTGATCAAGGGCGAGCGCATCAACAATCAGCTGGTGACTGCTTTCATCGGCCGCAATTACGCGCGCGACGGGCGCGGCTGCTGGTATTTCCAGAACGGGCCGCAGCGGGTCTTCCTCGAACTGGCCTATACGCCGCTGGTGTTTCGCATCACCAGCCCGGATGGCGCGCGCCTCGCGCTGGCCGCGCACACCGGCAGCCCGGTCGCCAGCGTTGCGGGCGCATGGATCGACGAGAGCGGCACGATGGTACTGGAGACGGCGGAAGGGCCAGGCACCATAGACGATCGCGACCTCGAGCGCCTGCTTCCGCACCTGATCGACGTCAATGGCAATCCGCTGCCGGAAGCGACGCTCGACGAACTCATGGAGCTGGCGCAGCAGGGAAAGCCCGTGCCGATGTGGCTCAAATACGGCGAGGTCAATCTCAGGATCGAGCCGATTGCGTCGCGTGACGTGCCGCGCCGCTTCGGCTACGTCGCGCATCCCGAGCCGCCGGCCGGAGAGGAAGTCTGCCGATGAACGGCTGCG
>CAZOQY010000258.1:0-4749 GCA_964581835.1 uncultured Streptomycetaceae bacterium
GCCCCATGAAAAACCACGTGCCCCACTCCCGGGTCGGCACGGCCAGCGGGATGCGACCCGCGATCAGCCAGGCGAGCGCGAACGCGGCAAGCGGGATCGCCAGCGCGGCCAGTGCGGGCACGAAGGGGGCCGGAGGCGCCGGGGTGTTCGAGGCGGGTTCGGGCTCGGCCATGACGGGACCGCGTTCTAGTCCAGGTAATGCACTTCCACCGTCGGTCTGCCGGAGCGCGTGTCCGCGTAGATCATCGAATACTCCGGCACTTCGAGCCAGGTGGAGACGTCGCGGGTGAGGGGCTCGGAGGCGATCATGATGGAGTCGGCGGTGTCGGCGCCGCCGGTCATCTTCCATTCGCCGTCGTGGTAGCCGTACGAGCTGCCCGAGGTGTACCAGAGGCTGTGGTAGTTGAAGCTCGCCGCCGGGACGAGTTTGGGGTCGTCGGTGCGATAGCAGCCGAAGTCGAAGCAGTAGCGCACCGCGACGAGCTGGCGGCCGGTGGTGATGAAGAGGTTGACCGGCGACCAGTTGGCGATGCCGAGCTTGCCGCGAACGTGGCGGATGGTGCCGAGCGTTTTTTCCAGCGCGGCCGCGATCTCGCCGGCGCTGACGTCGCCGGCGGGATTGTCGAGGTTGGAGAGGAGCAGGGCGTAGATCCACTCGCTGTCCGTGGTGCCGTCGATCATGCGCGCGAACTCCGGTCGGATGTACTCGAGCAGCGCCGGCTTCATCTCGCGCATGCGGTCGAGGTCGCCGTTGTGGGCGAGCGCGACGCGGCAGCCGGGAAACTGGAAGGGGTGGATGTTCTGCTGCGAGATGATGCCCTCGGTGTTGAAGTGCACCCCGCGCACGTGCGCGAGCACGCAGGTCGCGCGGATCTTCTCCGCCAGCCCTTTCAGGTTGCGGTCGTAGATCGGCAGCAGCGTCGAGGCGTAACTGTACGGCCGGTCGGGGTCGGGTGACCCCGTGTCCCACGCCTTCATGCCGAACCCCGCCAGGTTGAGCAGCGCCAGCATCTGCGGCATGTACGCCTGCTTCACCAGCGACGAGTCCGACTGGAACAGGAGATGGTCCAGGAGGACGGGCTGGCCGAGGTACGCTAGTGCTCTACACATCGTCAACCTCGTGAACGGGTGAACGAGTGAACGAGTGAACGGGGAAATTCGTAGACGGCAGAAAGTCTCCTTCTCCCCCGTGGGCTGGGGGAGAGGGCTGGGGTGAGGGGGCTCACTCGTTCACCCGTTCACTCGTTCTCGTTTTTATGCCGAGACCTTCTCGCGCAGGCGGTCGTAGACCACGCCCTCCGCGAAAAGCGCGTCGATTTCCATTTTCGTGTAGCCGACCGCCTCGAGCGTCTCGGCGGAGTGCTGGCCCAGCCACGGCGCCGGCTTGCGGATGGCGGTGAGCTCGCCGGATGACTTGACCGGCAGGCCGATGGATTTCATGCGGCCGATGAGAGGGTGGTCGTACTCGACCACCATGTCGCGCGCCTTGATGTGGGGGTCGGCGAGGGCCTGCTGGTAGGTGTAGACCGGGCCGCCGGGCACGGCGGCCTCGTCGAGCTTCTCGACCCAGTGCGCCGTGGGGGCGGTGGCGAACACCTTCTCGATCTCCACCTGCAGCGCGTAGATGTTCTTCAGGCGCGCGGGCAGGTCGGCGAAGCGCGGGTCGGTGAGCCACTCGGGCTTGCCGCAGGTGATGTTGCAGAAGTTCTCCCACAGCTTCCTGTTGTTGGCGCCGACGGTGACGTAGCCGTCTTTCGTCTTGTAAGCCTGGTAGGGGGTCGAGCGGCGGTGGCGCGTGCCAGTCGCGGTCGGGATCTCGCCGCCGCCGAAAAAGGCGCCGGACTCCCAGTGCGTCCACGCGAGCGCCGCTTCCAGCAGCGAAGTCTCGAGGTACTGGCCCTTGCCGCTGCGTAGCTTGCCGATGGTGGCCCCTAATATTGCATACAGGGCGGTGATGCCGCTCGCGATGTCGTTCATGGCGATGCCGACCTTGGCGGGGCGGCCGCCCGGCTCGCCGGTCATCATCATGATGCCGGACATGCCTTGTGCGACGATGTCGAAGCCGCCCTTCCTGCCGTAGGGGCCGGTCTGGCCGAATCCGGACATGGAGGCGTAGACGACGCCGGGGTTGGTCTTCGCGACCGTCTCGTAATCGATGCCCAGCTTCTTCGTGACGCCGGGGCGGAAGTTCTCGGTGATGATGTCGGCCTGCGCGGCGAGCTTGAGGAAGATCGCCTTGCCGCGCGGATCCTTCATGTTGAGCGCCAGGCTCTTCTTGTTGCGGTTCAGCACCGCGAAGCAGTAACTCTCGCCGTTCACCTTGGGATCGAAGCGGCGCGAGCCGTCGCCCTCGGGAAAGGCTTCGATCTTGGTGACGTCGGCGCCCATGTCGCCCAGCACCATCGTGCAGTACGGGCCAGCCATGATGTTGCTGAGATCCAGCACCTTGACGCCTTCCAGGGGTAACGCCATGAATTTCATCTCCTAATTCGATTCGCCCGGGCTGAACCCGGGGCCGGTGCCGCAGTCCAGCATATCGACGGGCAGTCCAACATATGGTGGAATGGTAACGCGACGGGTCGTTCGCGCCGTTGTTCGCCCCGTCAGCCAAAACAACCACAACGAGGAGAGCATTATGAAGTGGTTTTTCAGCAGAGTCTTGCCGTTTTTCCTGGCAGTCGGCGGTTTCCCCCTGATGGCGTTCGCGCAGGCCTACCCGGCCAAGCCGGTACGGGTGATCATCGTGTTCCCGCCGGGTGGCTCGAACGACGTCGTCGGCCGCATCGTGTTCCAGAAGATGTCGGAGAACCTCGGCCAGCAGTTCGTGATCGAGAACCGCGGCGGCGCGGCCGGCACCATCGGCTCCGAGGTGGTGGCCAACAGCCCGCCCGACGGCTACACGATCATGGTGCAGTCCACCACGCACGTCGCCAACGCGCATCTCTACAAGAAGCTGCCGTACGACGTGCTGAACGACTTCATCGGCATCACGCCGCTCGCGGTGCAGGTGGGGATGCTGGTGGTGCATCCCTCGCTGCCGGTGAAGGATGGCAAGGACTTCATCGCGCTGGCGAAAAAACGCCCGGGAGAGATCATCTACGCCTCGGCGGGCAACGGCAGCTACGTGCACCTGTCGATGGCGCTGGTGGCCTCGATGATGAACCTCAAGATGATCCACGTGCCGTACAAGGGCGGCGGCCCGGCCGGCACGGCGCTGGTCGCGGGCGAGACGCAGGCCATGCTGGCGACGATCGGCTCGCTGTTCGGCCACATCAAGAACGGCCGGGTGAAGCCGCTCGGGGTGAGCTCGGAGAAGCGGGTGGCGGCGTTCCCGGAGGTGCCCACGATCGGGGAGTTCGTCCCTGGCTACGAGTTCACCGCCTGGGTCGGGACGTTCGCGCCCAAGGGCGTGCCGAAGCCGATCATCGACAAGCTCAACGCCGAGCTGAAGCGGGCGCTGGCCGATCCGGGCGTCGCCTCGAAGTTGACGGCCCAGACGCTCGACCCGATGCACCTGACGCCGGAGCAGTTCGCCGCGCGCATGAAGTCGGACTACGACAAGTACGAGAAGGTGGTGAAGGTGTCGGGCGCCCGGGTCGACTGACAAAGGCAAAAGTCGAAAGGCGAAAGGCGAAAGGCGAAAGGGGGCCGGCGGTCCGAGGACCGCCGGTTTCTTTTTGTGCGTCCACGATCCGGGGTGCTGCGGCCGCACAATCCATTTCGGGTTGAACCGCGACGCTGACTCCCCTCATAATGGCGGGGCCTGCGGTGCGCTGCAGGCAGCGATCGGAGGAAATCCCATGAAATTCGCTTTGCCCGTGGCGGCGGTCGCCGTCATCGTGTCCTTGCTGTCTCCAGTATCGGTAGAAGCCCAGGCGTGGCCGGCCAAGCCGGTGCGCGTGCTGATTCCCTGGCCGCCAGGCGGCTCGAACGACATCGTCGGGCGCATGGTGGCCCAGAAACTCGGGGAATACCTGGGGCAGCAGTTCGTGGTGGACAACCGCGCCGGCGCGTCGGGCGTGCTCGGCTCGGAGCTGGTGGCGAAGTCGCCCCCCGACGGTTATACGATCATGGTGCATTCGACCACGCACGTCGGCAACGCCCACCTCTACGGCTCGAAGCTCGGCTACGACACGCTCAGGGACTTCGCCGGCGTCGGACTGATGTCCGCGCAGCCCGGCGCGCTGACCGCGCATCCGTCGCTGCCGGTGAAAACCACGAAGGATTTCATCGCGCTCGCGAAGTCGCGTCCCGGCCAGGTCCTGTACTCGTCGTCCGGCAACGGTAGCGCGCCGCACCTGCAGATGGCGCTGTTCATCTCGATGGCGGGCATCAACCTGGTGCACGTCCCGTACAAGGGCGGCGCGCCGCAGGTCACGGCGCTGATGGCGGGCGAGACCCAGGTATCGTTCGCGACCATCGGCACCGTCATCAACCAGATCAGGGCCGGCAAGCTGAGGCCGCTGGGCGTGGGCTCGGCGAAGCGCACCAAGCAGTTGCCCGATGTGCCGACGATCTCCGAATCGGGGGTGCCCGGCTACGAGATGGCGCCGTGGATCGGCATGTTCGTGCCGGCGGGAACGCCGAAACCGGTCATCGACCGGCTGAACGCCGAGATGAACAGGGCGCTGGCGACCCCGGACATGATCCAGAAGCTCGAGGCGCAGGCGCTCGACCCCTGGACCAGCACGCCGGAAGAGTTCAACGCGCGCCTGAAGGTGGACTACGAGAAGTATGGCAAGCTGATCA
>CAZOQY010000259.1:0-4723 GCA_964581835.1 uncultured Streptomycetaceae bacterium
CGCACTTCCGCCGGCTACTCCGAGATCGCCATTTCCGGCAAAATACGGATACAGATACGGCCGCCGCGCTTGATAGCGCGCGACATCGCGCGCCGCGCCGCCTCGATCTGGCGCGCCGTGAGACGCCCGCGCGTGGTCGCCTTGAGCCCGTACTCGCCGAAGCTCACCTTGTTGCCGCGCGTCGCGATACCGCGATTGCGGCCCTTCTGTTCCTTGCGGTACTTACGCCTTGCGGGTTGCAGCATTCTTCGCTCCTGATCTCGTGCCCGGCTTGGCGCCCGGCTTGCGCGTCGTGCGCGGCTTCTTCGGCTTGTCCGACGGCGCCTCGGGCGCCGGCTCGGGCTTGCTCGCGCCCGCCAGGGCGGCTGCCACCGCCGCGGCCGGCTGATCGTGCTTCTGCACGATCTCGCCCTTGAACACCCACACCTTCAGGCCGATGGCGCCGGTGCTGGTCTGCGCCGTCGATACGCCATAGTCGATGTCCGCGCGCAACGTATGGAGCGGTACGCGACCCTCGCGATACCACTCGAAGCGCGCGATTTCGACGCCGTTCAGCCGGCCCGAGGCGGCGATCTTGATGCCCTGGGCGCCGAGCCGCATCGCGTTGGTGATGGCGCGCTTCATGGCGCGGCGGAACATGATGCGTTTCTGCAACTGCTGCGAGATCGAATCGGCGATCAGCTGCGCGTCGGTCTCGGGCTTGCGCACTTCCTCGATGTTGACGTGCACCGGCACGCCCAGCATCTTCTGCAGTTCGCCTTTCAACGACTCGATGTCCTCGCCCTTCTTGCCGATGACGACGCCGGGACGGGCGCTGTGCACCGTAATGCGCGCATTTTTTGCCGGCCTCTCGATGATGACCTTCGAGACCGCCGCATGCGCGAGTTTCTTCTTGAGATACTCGCGCACCTTGAGATCCTCGAGCAGCATGCCCGGGAAATTCTTGTTGTTGGCGTACCAGCGCGAGGCCCAGTTGCGGTTCAGCGCAAGCCGGAAGCCGATCGGGTTGATCTTCTGACCCATGCTTATTTTCTCCCGTCGCCGACGCTGAGGATGACGTTGCAGGTCGGCTTCATGATGGCTGCGCCGCGGCCCTTCGATTCCGCGCGGAAGCGGCGCAGGAAGGTACCGCGTTCGACGCAAATGTGCGTCACCTTGAGCTCGTCGATGTCGGCGCCATCGTTGTGCTCGGCGTTGGCGATGGCGGACTCCAGCACCTTGCGGATGATGACCGCGCCCTTCTTCGGGCTGAACTGGAGGATGTTCAACGCCTGCTCCACCGGCTTTCCGCGAATCTGGTCCGCGACGAGCCGCCCTTTCTGGGCCGACAGGCGAACGCCGCGCAACTTGGCAGTAGTATTCATCTCGACTCCTTAGGCCTTGGCCGCGGGCGCTGCGCCGGACGCCGCCGCGACCGGCGCGGATTTCTTGTCGCCGCCCGCAGCGGCAGTCGCGGCCGCCGCGGCCGAGCCGGCCTTGGAGTGCCCCTTGAAGACGCGGGTGTGGGAGAACTCGCCCAGCTTGTGGCCGACCATGTTCTCCGTCACGTAAACCGGCACGTGCTGCTTGCCGTTGTGCACGGCGATGGTCAGGCCCACGAAATCGGGCAGGATCGTCGAGCGGCGCGACCAGGTCTTGATCGGGCGCTTGTCGTTGGTCTTCTGCGCCGACTCAACCTTCTTGATGAGGTGAGAATCGACGAACGGTCCCTTCTTGATCGAGCGTGCCATGAATTAACCTCCGACTGCCTTGGCGTTGCGCCGACGGACGATCATCACGTCGGTGCGCTTGTTCTTGCGCGTCTTGTAGCCCTTGGACAGCGTGCCCCACGGGGAGACCGGGTCACGTGCCGCGGCCTTCTTGCCCTCGCCGCCACCGTGCGGGTGATCGACCGGGTTCTGCGCCACACCGCGCACCGTCGGGCGGACGCCGCGCCAGCGCATGCGCCCGGCCTTGCCGACGGACTCGAGCGAATGCTCCTCGTTGCCGACCTCGCCGATCGTGGCACGGCAGTTGACGTGCACCTTGCGGATCTCGCCCGAACGCAGGCGGACCTGGGCGTAATCGCCTTCCCGCGCGAGCAGTTGCACCGATGCACCGGCGGCACGGGCAAGCTGCGCGCCCTTGCCTGGCATCATCTCGATGCAGTGGATGGTCGTGCCGACCGGGATGTTCCTCAGCGGCAGCGCATTGCCGGACTTGATAGGCGACTCCGGGCCCGAGACGATCTGCGCGCCGGCGGAAACGCCCTTGGGCGCGATGATGTAGCGACGCTCGCCATCGGCGTAGCACAGCAACGCCAGGAACGCGCTGCGGTTCGGATCGTACTCGATGCGCTCGACCTTGGCGGTGATACCGTCCTTGTCGCGCTTGAAATCCACCTTGCGGTAGAGCTGCTTGTGGCCGCCGCCCTGGTGGCGCATGGTGATCTCGCCATGCACGTTGCGGCCGCTGCGCTTGGACTTGTGCTCGACGAGGTGCGCCACCGGGCGCCCCTTGTGCAGATCGGGGTTCACGACCCGGACCTGCTGGCGCTGGCCGGGGGTGATGGGTCGGATCTTGACCAGCATTACTTGGCCTCCGCCTGTTCGGCAAAGTTGATTTCCTGCCCCGCCTTCAAGCAGACGTAGGCTTTCTTCCAGTGGTTGCGGCGCCCCGGATGCTGCCCGAAGCGCTTTTCCTTGCCGCGGACGTTGACGACCGTCACCGAGTCCACCTGGACCTTGAACATGAACTCGACCGCCGCCTTGATTTCGGGTTTGGTCGCGTCCGAAGCGACACGGAAGATCACCTGGTTGTGCTTGTCCGCGACATAGGTGCTCTTCTCGGAAATCACCGGCGCGAGCACAACCTGCATCAGGCGCTGCTGCTGGCTGGTATTCGGCGCCGCGCTCATGACAGCATCTCCTCGATCTTGGCGACCGCGCCCTTAGTGACCAGCACCTTGGAGTACTGCATCAGGGAAACGGGGTCGGCGTGCCCGACCGTCACCACGTAGACGTTGGGCAGGTTGCGGGATGACAGCACCAGGTTCTCGTCCAGGCTGTCGGTGATGATAAGCACGTCGTCGAGCCCCATGCCTTTCAGCTTGGCGGCCAGCAGTTTGGTCTTGGGCGCATCCAGCGTGAACTTCTCGACCACCGCCAGCCGGTCCTCGCGGGCAAGCTGGGACAGGATCGAGCTGACCCCGGCGCGGTACATCTTGCGGTTCACCTTCTGGCTGAAATTCTCTTCCGGCAGGTTCGGGAACACCTTGCCACCGCCGCGCCACAGAGGCGAAGAAGCCTTGCCGGCACGCGCGCGTCCCGTGCCCTTCTGCTTCCACGGCTTCTTCTTCGTCTTGTTGACTTCGCTGCGGCCCAGCTGCTTACGCGTACCCAGGCGCGCATTGGCGAGGTAGGCGGTGATGACCTGGTGCACCAGCGATTCGTTGTATTCGCGCGCAAATGCCGCGTCGGACGCCGCCACCTTCGCGGTGGGCTTGCCCTGTTCGTTGATGATCTGGAGTTCCATGGCGTCCCCTTACTTCGCCTTCGCCGGCGCTGCCGGCTTGGCCGCGGGCTTGGCATCGGCGGGCTTGCCTGTGGCAGGCTTGGCGGCGGCCTTGCCCGGCACGACCGCCCTCGCCGCGCGCACGGTCGGCTTCACCGTCACGTCGCCGCCACGGGAGCCGGGCAGCGCGCCCTTGATCAGCAGCAACTGGCGCTCGGCGTCGACGCGAACGATTTCCACGTTCTGCACGGTGCGATGGTCGGCGCCCATGTGACCAGCCATGCGCTTGCCGGGAAACACGCGGCCCGGATCCTGGTTCTGGCCGATCGAGCCCGGCTTGTTGTGGGAAACCGAGTTGCCGTGGCTCGCGCGGTTGGACGAGAAGTGGTGACGCTTGATGACGCCGGCGAAGCCCTTGCCCTGGGTCGTGCCGGAGACGTCCACCTTCTGCCCGGGCTTGAAAATGTCTGCGCTGATCGCGCCGCCGACCTTGAGGCTCGCCGCCTCGTCGGGCTTGATGCGAAACTCGCCCAGCGTGTGACCGGCTTCCACGCCCGCCTTGGCAAAATGCCCGGCCGCCGCCTTGTTCACGCGGCTGGCGCGGCGCTTGCCGTAAGCGACCTGCACCGCGGTGTAACCGTCGGTCTCGGCCGTCTTGATCTGGGTCACGCGGTTGTTCGACACGTCCACCACGGTCACCGGGACGGTATCGCCCTCGTCGGTGAACACGCGAGTCATGCCGACCTTGCGCCCTAATAGTCCCAAGCTCATGTTATTAGCCTTTTATCCAAAAGGTGCCGGCTGCAATTGGCCAGCTCTAAATTCCCGGCACCCGTTATCGGGCGTCCGGCGCTTCTACAACTTATCTCTATGTCTTACAACTTGATCTCTACGTCCACGCCCGCCGGGAGGTCCAGCTTCATCAGCGCATCCACCGTCTTGTCGGTGGGATCAATGATGTCCATCAGCCGCAGGTGCGTGCGCATTTCGAGCTGTTCGCGCGATTTCTTGTCCACGTGCGGCGAGCGCAGCAGGTCGAAGCGCTGCTTGCGCGTCGGCAGCGGCACCGGGCCCCTGACCACCGCGCCGGTGCGCTTGGCGGTGTCCACGATCTCGAGCGCCGACTGGTCGATCAGGCGGTAATCGAACGCCTTCAACCGGATGCGGATTTTCTGACTCTTGACTGCCATGTTGATCCTTGGTCGGTCGCTACTCGATGATTTTTGCCACG
>CAZOQY010000260.1:0-4697 GCA_964581835.1 uncultured Streptomycetaceae bacterium
GCGGCATCGAGCGCGCCGCGGTCCACGCCGGTCTGGCCGCCGGAGACGATTGTTTTTAGAGCCATGGAAGGCGTGATTCGTGAATCGTGATTAGGGTGGATGCCGCGCGCTGCTGCGTGAATTACAATAGCCGCAGTTTACTTGATGCCTGCTCCGCCTACGCGCGGCGGATCGTCGAGTCCAGTCCGTGAACTGTCGCCAGGCACTCAACAGGGGTCGAATCACGACTCACGAATCACGACTCACGTACTCAAGGAAAAAGCCATGAAGCAACTGAAAATCCCCGCCGTATTCATGCGCGGCGGCACCAGCAACGCCGTCGTGTTCCACGCCAGGGACCTGCCCGCCGACCGCGCGCAGTGGGACGAGATCTTTCTCGCGGCGATCGGCAGCCCCGATCCCTACGGCCGCCAGCTCGACGGCATGGGCGGCGGCGTGTCCTCGGTGTCCAAGGTGTGCGTGGTGGGGCCGTCCTCCCGGCCGGACGCGGACATCGACTACACCTTCGCGCAGGTGCAGGTGAAGGAAGCGAAGGTGGACTACGGCGCGAACTGCGGCAACATGTCTTCCGCCATGGGGCCGTTCGCGGTGGACGAGGGCCTGCTCAAAGTGGCGGGCCAGGATGCGCTGGTGAAGGTGCACAACACCAACACGAAGAAGATCATCTGGGCGCGCTTCCCGATGGACGACGGCCAGTCGGCGGTGGACGGCGACATGGCCATTCCCGGCGTGTCCGGCACCGGGGCGCCGGTGAAGCTGGAATTCCGCGAGCCCGGCGGCGCGACCACCGGCAAGCTGCTGCCCACCGGCAACGTTGCCGATACGCTCGACGTGCCGGGCGTGGGCAAGATCAAGGTGTCGATGGTGGACGCGGCCAACGCCTGCGTGTTCGCGCGTGCCGCGGATCTCGGCATCCAGGGCACCGAGCTGCCCGACGCCATCGAGGGCAATCCCGACCTGCTGAAGAAGCTCGAGGCGATTCGCCGCGCGGCTTCCGTCGCGATGGGCATCACGAAATCGCTGGACGAGGCCGCGAAGCGTCCCTCGGTTCCTTTCGTGGGCTTCGTGTCGGCGCCGCAGGACTCGAAGACGCTGACCGGCGACGCAGTCAGGGGCGGCGACGTGGACCTGACCGCGCGCATGATGTCGAACGGCCAGCCGCACCGCGCACTGCCGTTGACCTGCACGCTGTGCCTGGCGGTCGCCGCGCGGCTGGAAGGCAGCGTCGTGCACGAAACCGCCCGCGCCGGCAGCAATCCCGAGGCGGAGATCCGCATCGCCATGCCGTCCGGCGTGTTGACCGTCGCGGCCAGCGTGCGCAAGCTGGAAGGGCAGTGGTTTGCTGAGCAGGGCGCCTTCTACCGCACCCAGCGGCGCCTGTTCGAAGGCCAGGTCGTGGTGCGTGCCGCGCGCGTGCCCGGGCTGGTCAAGGCACGGGGAGCAAAGAACGGGCCGGTTGCTGCGTGATACGCACTGGCCCTAATTGTGGCCTTTGGCGTAGCCTTTCCCCTTGCCCTTGCCTTTACCGTAGTCGGGCTCGTACTCCGCGGATCTCACGAAATAGACCGGCCGGTAGCAGGCATTGTACTTGTGGCAATGCTTGTCCCATTTCTTCGCGTGTCCCGGCGGAACATGCAGGTAATGCGGATGGTTGGCGTAGCGGCGGTCTCGCACGACAACAACGGGCTGTGCATAAACCAGCGGTGGCGGCGGCGCATTGCCGAACTCGACTCGCCCATAAACGCCGGGCTGGACCTCGCCGGCAATAACGACGTTTGCGTACTGCGCATGCGAGACGGAGGCGCCTGCCGTGAGGGCCGCCAGGGCGATTGCCGAAACGGTTCGCTTCTTCATATTCGATACTCCTGATTGAGTTGTGCGCCAGGATTCGTGCGCGAACGATTATTTGGACAAGCGGCTGCTGCGGCCGGTTCCGCCTGCCTGTTCGGCGGTTGTCGTGGAATCACGACAGGCCCATGACAACATACTGTGAAGAAAATCACGGTAACGCAGTACGGCAAAAGGGCGCCCGCTCGGGCGCCCTTTCAGTCTCGTGATTGGTCGGATCAGGCCGCGCTTTTTTTCGGCGTGCGTTCTTTTTTTGCCCAATAGTCCGGTGAGGCTTTGGCCTTCGCCAAAGCTTCGGCGGTCTCGAAGCCGGGGGCCATCGAGGCGGCGGTGCCGGCCATCACCTGGTGGTGGTCGATGTTGAGCAGCCGCAGCCAGCTCTGCTGGCCCATGGTGAGCGCGATGAAGCAGCCCATCTCGACCAGTTCCTGCTCGCTGAAGTGCCTGTGCATCCGCTCCCAGAACCGGTCGTCGGTGTCGAGCCGCCAGGTGATCGCCTCGGCGTAGGCCAGCGCCGCTTTCTCGCGCTCGCCGTATTTCGCGGATTTCTCGAAGTCGATGAGATCGTCCACTTTCGCTTCGTTGACCTTGCCGGCCTCGACCGCCTTGATCGAGCGCTGGTTACCGCAGAATTCACAGGTCACCGAGCGCGAGACGTAGAGCCGGCACAGCTCCTTGATCGCGTGGTCGCACACGCCGGTATGGAAGATGTCGCGCCACGAGTTGGCGAAGGCCCAGAAAGCGCCCGGGACGTGGGCGCGGATGGCCGAGCTTTCCGGCCGCGGCGTTCCCATCTTCGCGCACCGGTCCATCTCGGCGCGCATCTCCGGGGTCATTCTTTCGAGCGGGACGTAGCTGATGCGCTGTTTTCCGGCCATGGTCTTCTCCTCCAACGAGTCACGCAGGGCATTATAGGACGATGGCACTGGCGGGACAAAAGCGTGAATCGTGATTCGTGATTGGTGATTCGAGCTCGCTGGCTTTCGCCCTCAACCAGGGAAGAAGCAGTGCGGGTTTTGAGTCGAATCACGACTCACGATTCACGAATCACGCCGTTCGAGCTAGGCGCTCTTCAGCCGGGAAGCCGCTCCCGGCTTCAAGAGCGCCGCGAGCGGCACGGTAAGAAAGACCGCGATGCCGATGACCGCCATCGCGGTCTCGACGCCGTAAAGGTCACCGATGAGGCCGTAGCCGAGCGGGGCGGCGATGCCGCAGATCGAGCCCAGCGTGTAGAAGAACCCGAACGCGCGGGCGAGGCGGTCCTTGTCCACGTAATCGCCGAGGGTGGCGTAGAGCACCGACGAAGTGCCGTTCAGCACGACGCCGATCAGCGGCAGCAGCAGGAACGTGGCCGCGGCCGGCAGCGCGAGCGTCGCCAGGATGCCTGCACCGGTTGCCACCTCGGTGACGACGATCATGCGCACGACGCCGAGGCGCTCGGCAAGGAAGCCGCAGGCGAGCTTGCCTGCCATGCCGCCGACGAGGATCAGCGGCACCGACAGGATCGCCCAGCCTTCCGGCAGGCCGCGGGCGAGCAGCACGAAGGCGATGAACGTCAGGAAGCCGGTGCGCGTGCTCGAATCGAGGATCTCGATCAGGCACAGGGCGGTGAAACCCTGGCGATTGTTGATTCCCCAACCGATGGTGCGTTGCGCCGCCGGTACATTGATTTGGCCTGCCGATTCCCCGATGGTCGCACGGTGCGTATCGGTCACCATGAACCAGATGGTGATGGCCGTGAGTATGCCTGCCAGGCCAAATCCGACCACCGGCGCCTGCCACGAAATTCCCGCGAACAGCCCCAGGCTGATGATGCCGCCGAAGGCGAACTTGCCGACGTCGCCGAAGAAGTTGTAGGTGCCGAGCGCGACGCGCCGGCCGTCGTCGGGGTAGGCGTGCGAGATGATGGTGGAAGAGAGAGGGTGCTGCACCGCCGAGCCGACGCCGGCGAAGAACAGCGCGATCAGGATCGCCCAGAAGCCGGGCGCGAAACCCAGCGCGAGAAACGCCAGGCCCGCGATCAGGGTCCCCAGCGCGAGGAGGTTGCGCTCGCCGAAGCGCTCTGCTATCAATCCGGCGGGTATCTGGAACGACGCCATCGCCACGCGGTGCGCCGAGCGGATCATCCCGACCTGGGCGAGCGAGAGGCCGAAGGTCTGCGCGAGCAGCGGCAGCAGAACGTAGGTGACGTCGGACAGCCCGTCGTGCAGCGTGTGGGCGGCGCAGCAGCTGGCGAGCGTTTTCTTCTGTTTGGTCATCCGTCGCGGGATGTTACATTCCGGTTACGAATTTGTGACAATCATAGCAGGCTGAAAGGTTTTCCGAGTCCATGATCTACGTCATCAGCATTCTCGGGGGTTTATTCATCGCGCTGTCGCTCGCGATGCTGTACGTGTTCTACCGCGAGCAGCATTTCGGCACGTTCCTGATGGCGATCACCTACGGCCTCTCCGGCCTGCTGGCGATTTCCCTGCCGCACTGGTGGCCGCTCATCGTCGGCTTTGTCATGGTCTGGCTGCTGCGGCTGATGGGGATGGAGCAGTCGTTCCCGGCGGGCGCCGGGAACGACAAGGCGGAAGGCGAAAGTCGGAAGGCGGAAGGTGCGGAAAGCAAGTCGGAAGGCGAAAGGCGGAAGTCAGAAGGGTGAAGCAGCCAAAGCGTAAAAGGTCGGGTTTGCGCGGTATTGCGCGGCCGCAATACCGGCTCCGGGTCGAAGAGGTTCGTGTGTTCTACGATGTTTCGGGTTCGACCGTGGAGGTGTTGGCGATCGTGCCCAAACCGGAGGCTGAGTCATGGCTAGCCCAGTTCGGAAAACCAGAGTGAAGGAAGTACCGCTGTCGGAGGTCAAG
>CAZOQY010000261.1:0-4692 GCA_964581835.1 uncultured Streptomycetaceae bacterium
CCGCGGTGACCGGGCTTGAGGAACGGCTTCAGCTCGCCGTGACGGGCCCGCGCCACCGCCGCCATCATGCGGTCCGAACCGATCGCGATCACACGGTCGGCCGCGCCGAACGGTATGGTCTGCTCGCCCAGCCCGCCGCTCGCGTACTTGTGCATCGCCTGCACGACGTTGCCGACGAAGGTCCTGTCCTGCGGGCGGTCCGGCGTGAAGCCCGGCTCCTCGTCGCAGCACCACACCACGACGTCGGCGGCCGCCTCGATCTCCGGGACCTTGTAGCGGTCGTTCATGTGCTTGTAGGCGGCGAAATAGAGCACGCGGCTGCCGGCGCGGCGCATCGCCTGGCCGATGGAAAACAGCACGGCATTGCCGAGCCCGCCGCCGGCGAGCACCACGGTTTCGTTCGCGGGGATTTCCGTGGGCGCCCCGGTCGGCCCCATGACGATGACCGGGTCGCCGGGCTTCAGCAGCACGCACAAGTCGGACGATCCGCCCATCTCGAGAGTGATCAGCGATATCAGGCCGCGTGCGGCGTCCACCCACGCGCCGGTCAACGCGATGCCCTCCATCGCGAGACGGGTGCCTTCGACCCGTTGCGCGAGGGTTTCGAAATTCTGCAGGCGGTAGAACTGCCCGGGCCGGAAGCGGCTCGCCGCCAGCGGCGCTTTCACCACCACCTCCACGATGGTCGGCGTCAGCCGACGCACCTCGTGCACGATGGCGCGCAGCCGGTCATTCAGCAGCGCAAGAAACTCGCCGTCGCCCGCCGCGGACGCCGGGCGCACCTGCTCTAGCGCCCGGCTCACGACGGGATAGCCCTGCTTTGCACTGCAGATCGCTTTGACCACGTTGCCGAAATAAGACGGGTGCACGTCGCCGAAAAAGCTCACGAAACGCCCGTCATTCCGGCGCGACAGCAGGACCCGCGACTGCGTCGGCTTGGAGATGGCTTTTTCCACGGTGACCGGCTCGCCGTTCTCATCGCAGGCCTGGAAATAGCGGCCGTCGAGATTGAAATGGCCAGGCTCCTCGCGGGAGAGCACGGTATTGGGTTGCGTGCCGGCCGCGATCAGTATGGTCCGTGCCGGCAATTCGGCCCTGCCCGCCTCCGTCCATTTCCCGTCTTCCCCGCGGCGCTGCACGGAAACCTTGAGCGCACGGGCGTGGCTGGTCGCGTCGACCTCGATCGCGATCGGCGTCAGGCCTTCGGCGAAGCGGATGCCCTCTTCGAGGGCCTTGTGCACTTCCTCGTGGTTGAGGGTGTACGAGGGGCTGTCGACGAGACGCCGGCGATAGGCGATGGTCACGCCGCCCCACGACTGCAGCAGCTCGAGGACGCGCGGCTCCCTTCCTTCCGCGACGGCGCGCATGCGCTCGCTGCGGATCTCGCGGGCGTGCGCGAGCCATTCGTCCGCGATGTCCCGCTCTTCCTCGTTCCACGCGATGCGCGCGGCGGTCTCGCCATGCTCGCGCGCGAGCTGCTCGTAGCGCAGCAGGAATTTCTCCACCTGCAGCGGGTAATAGGCCAGCGACTCGGTCGCGGTATCGATCGCAGTCAGGCCGCCGCCGATAATCACCACCGGCAGTCGTAACTGCATGTTGGCGATCGAATCCGCTTTCGCGGCCCCGGTCAGTTGCAGCGCCATCAGGAAATCCGACGCGGCGCGCACGCCGCGGGCGAGCCCGTTGGGCAGGTCGAGCACCGTCGGGCGCCCCGCGCCGATCGCCAGCGCGACGTGATCGAAGCCCATGGCGAAGGCATCGTCCGCGGTGATGGTGCCGCCGAAGCGGACGCCGCCGAACATAGAGAATTCCCGCCGGCGCTCGAGCAGCAGCCGCGCGACCTTGAGGAAATTCTTGTCCCAGCGCACCGTGATGCCGTACTCGGCGACGCCGCCGAAGCCGGCCATGGCGCGCTCGTCCAGCGCTTCGTACAGCTCGCTCACGTCGCGTACCGGGCGAAACGGCGCGCGCCCGCCCCCGGCATCGACGCCGGAGATCGCCGCCGGCAACGGCTCGATCTTGAGGCCGTCGATGGCCACCACCGCATGCCCCTCGTTCATCAGCCAGTGCGACAGCGCGATGCCGGCCGGCCCGAGGCCCGCCACCAGCACCCGCCTGCCGCCGGGCGGCTTCGCCAGCGGCGCGCGCAGGTTGAGCGGGTTCCAGCGCGTCAGCAGCGAGTAGATCTCGAATCCCCAGGGCAGTTCCAGCACATCCTTCAGCGTGCGGGTTTCCGCCTGCGGGATGTCGACCGGCTCCTGCTTCTGGTAGATGCAGGCCTTCATGCAGTCGTTGCAGATGCGGTGCCCGGTGAGCGCCACCAGCGGGTTGTCCACGACGATGATCGCGAGCGCGCCGATGGCGTGGCCCGCGGCCTTCGCCTTGTGGAATTCGGATATCTTTTCTTCGAGCGGGCAGCCGGCGAGCGTGACGCCGAACGCGCTTTTCTTGAAAGACGCCGCCCCCTTTCCGCTCGCGCCTTTTTCGAGCAGGCCCTTGGAGCACGAGTCCTTGCCCTGCTCGTGGCACCAGATGCAGTAATTGGCGTGGTCGAGCGCGCCGGTCAGGTCGGCGCCCGCATCGGTCAGCTTGAAGCCCTCGCGGCGCCGCAGGTGCGGGCCGGACAGGCCATGGCTCCTGAAGCCACCCGTCTCGTCCGTGACCACCGGCACCAGGCGCTGGGGGTCGAGTTTGACCGGCGCCTTGAACAGCACGCCGTGGTGGTGCCGTTGCCGGCCCGCGGCGGTATGCGCCGCCCACGCCGCGTAGCGGAGCGCCGCATCGAGTTGCGCCGCATGTCCGGCCTCGTCTTTCTGCCATTCCATGACGTGGCGCGCGAAAGCGAGCTCGCTGAACGGTTCGCCGAATGCCTTCGCCAATTCGCGTTCCAGCGCCGGACCGTCGAAATCCTCGGCTTCCGGCGCCTTGTGCTTGTGCATCGCCTTGCGCTGCACGAACAGGCGCTTCGCTTCGTACAACGCCGCGCGGCCGTGGTGTTGCGCGGCCAGCGCCGCGGCTTCGTCCTCGATGCCGAACAGTTGCGCGACGAAGCGCTCGAGGTGCGGCACGAGGTCGAGCAGCAACCCGGATTCCTGTTTGGAAGTCAGCGCTGCCGGATCCGCGCGCGCGGCGAGCAGCCGCGCGTGGAGCGCGGCGTCACCAGCCTGCAATGCAGAAAGGAAATCCCGGTCGAGCCGGACCAGGCCTTCATGACGATAGAGATCGTCGAAGACGAGGCCCGAAGCGGTGACGGGAATGGCGTTGGCTGGCACAGTCGGAACCCGGCGTGGGGGATAAAAACGGGGAATTATATCAACCGGTTGGCGAACGCCTCATAACCGGACGTTCTATACTAATGAACCGCAACCGGGGAACCCGACGAGCTAGCCATGCTGAACGCCCGCATGACGCAGGCCAAGCGCATCCTGCTGTGGCTGATGCTGACCGCGCTCACCGCGCTGGTGGCCTATCTCGGCATTCGCGCTTATTTGAGTCCCGAGCTGCTGCTCAATTTTTCCAGCAGCTTCACTTGCTAGCAGCGGCCGCGGCGCGCTCGGCCGCCTGTACCGTATTGGAAATCAGCATGGCGACCGTCATCGGACCGACGCCTCCCGGCACCGGCGATATCCAGCCCGCGACCTCGCGCGCCGTGGCGTAATCCACGTCGCCCGCGAGCTTGCCGTCGGGCATGCGGTTGATGCCGACGTCGACCACCGCCGCGCCCGGCTTCACCATGTCGCCGGTGATCAGACGCGGCCGGCCCACGGCGGCCACCAGGATATCCGCCCGGCGCGTTTCGGCCCCCAGGTCGCGGGTGCGGCTGTGGCAGACCGTTACCGTCGCGCCGCGCGCCATCAGCATCAGCGCCATCGGCTTGCCGACGATGGTGCTGCGCCCGACCACCACCGCGTGGCGGCCGTCGAACGGCACGCCGGCGCGCTCGAGCAGCACGATGACGCCCGCCGGCGTGCACGGCTCGAACGACGGGCGTCCCGTCACCAGCGCGCCCAGGCTCGGCCGGGTCAGGCCGTCTACGTCCTTTTCCGGCGCGATGGACTGCATGATCGCGTCGCCGTCGAGATGCGGCGGCAGCGGCAGTTGCAGGAGTATGCCGTTCACGCGCGGATCCCGGTTGAGTTTGAGCACGGTCGCGACCACGGCCGACTGCGCGGCATCGGCGGGGAGCTCGTGGACTTCCGAGCGGATGCCGGCCTCCTCGCACGCGCGCGCCTTGTTGCGAACGTAGATCCTGGAAGCCGGGTTGTCCCCCACCTGGATGGCGGCCAGCCCGGGGCGGATGTTCGCGCCGTCCAGCACGGCGACGCGCTCCCTCAGGCGGGCGTAGATTTCACGCGCCGCGGCGGTGCCATCGAGTACCGCGGCCGGTGCCGTTTCGCGCGGCGCCGTCATGTCAGGGCCTGGCAGGCGGCTCGACGGCGCGCGCGGCCGGCGCGGGCTCCAGCACCTGGAAGAAAATCTCGTCCTGGCGGATCAGGCCAAGCTCGTTGCGGGCCCGCTCCTCGACCGCGTCCAGCCCCACCTTGAGATCGCGCACCTCGGCTTCCAGGGCATGGTTGCGGGCCTGGAGCTGGCGGTTGGCATCGCGCTGCGCGCGAATCTGCTGGTCGACTTCCCACACTCTCAGCCAGCTGCCCTTGCCCAGCCACAGCGGGTACTGGATCAGCAGGATCA
>CAZOQY010000262.1:0-4686 GCA_964581835.1 uncultured Streptomycetaceae bacterium
AACAGCTCGGGCAGGCGTGCCGCATCGCGCCAGCCCATGGCGCCGCCCTGCAGCGCATCGGGCGCCTCGGAGAAGCTCGCTGCGACCTGGCGGAAGTCGGCGCCGGACTTGATCTGCGTGAGCGCCTGTTCCCCGCGGGCGCGCCGTGCCTGGATCTGTTCGGGGCTGGCATTTTCAGGAACCGTCACCAGTATGTGCGAGAGGTTGTACTCCTCGCCGCGCCCGGACTGCGATTGCTGGGCGCTGATGAAGTTGTCGATTTCGCTTTCCGTCACGACGATGCGGTTGTCCACTTCGCGCTCGCGCAACCGCGCGAGCGCGATCTCTTCGCGTATGTCCTCGCGGAAGCGGGTGAACGGCACGCCGTCCTTTTCCAGGGCCGCGCGCAGCGCCTGCACGGAGAGCTTGTTCTCCTGCGCAATGCGCTGGATGGCGCGATCGAGCTCGCCGTCGTCCACCCGCAAGCCGGTTTCCCTGGCGCGTTGCAGCTGGACCTGGTTGGATATCAGGCGATCGAGTATCTGCCGCTCCAGCGTCTCGCGTGGCGGCGGCTGGGTGCCCTGCTGTTTCAGCTGCAACGCCGCCATCTGCGTGCGGTTGTCCAGGTCGCCGCGTGTGATGACTTCGTTGTTGACTACCGCCACGATCTGGTCGAGGACGATGATCCTGCGCGCCTGCTGCGCGACGGCGGGCGCCGCTGCCAGCGCCAGCGCGGTCACGAGCAGCAGCGGCCGCGCGTTGCGGAGGAATCCGGGAGAAACTTCAACCATAAGACGTTCTATCAGTAATACGGCGTGCGCGGTGCGTCGGGACGGGACTCGCGAGGATCCAGTCTGACATAACCGCCGATATTGCGCTTCAACGTTTCCATCGGGTTGGAGCCGATGCGCGACACACCGTTCAACTCGAGCTGCACGAAAAACGTGGTGGAGGTCTGCTGCAACGCGGTGGCAAAACGGTGCGCGACGACCCGCAGCGACCAGCAGTCGCCATTGTACTCCACGCCCGCCAGGCCCTCGAGCGTGCGTTGATCGAGCATCGAGTAATTCCATCGCGCGAGTGCGGTCCAGCCCGCGCCGACCGGCCATTGCGCCGAGATATCGGTCTGGCGCAGCACGTTCAGCGTCTCGCGGTAGCTCAGGTTGAGCACCCGGCCGGGCTGCGGCTGGTAGCGGGCGCCGACGTTGAATTTCTGCGTCTGCGAGAAATTGGTGCTGTACTGCACGCCGGCATCGGCGGTCCAGTTGGGCGCGACGGACCCGGACAGCATGGCGAGCAGGTCCGAGCTCGTGCTCGTGCGCGGCGCCACGCCGGGCAGGGTGACGCGCTGGGTTTCGAAGTAATAACGCTGCGCCAGCCCCGCGCGCAGGCGCTCCCGGCCGCTGGCGGAGTCGATCAGCCGCGAGGAGATGCCCAGCGTCATCTGGTTGGCGTCGTTGATGCGGTCCCATCCCGCGAACTGGTTCTCGGAATAGACCGTCGTGAAATTGATGTCCTGCTGGCCGCTGTCGAACACCGGGATGCGGCTCTGGTCCTTGTACGGGATGTAGACGTAATAGAGCCGGGGCTCGAGCGTCTGCAGGAAGGACGATCCGCCGATCTCGGCCGGCCGCTCGAATACGATCCCGCTGTCGGCGCTGAAGATCGGCAGGGTACGTGTCTGGCCGGTGAAGCCCGCGGTGTTCGGATCGAGCGCGTAACGGGTCACGTTCAACCCCAGCTTGGGCGTGATGCTGGCATAGGATGTCTGCAGCGGCAGACTCAGGCTCGGGTACGCCAGGGCGCGCCGGCCGTTGATCTGGGTCGGGTGGTCGAAGCCGACGTAGTGCCCGTAGAAATCCAGGTCCGAGCGCAGGACATCCTCGCGCCCCGCATTGAGCGTCAACTGGGGCAGGCGGTTGTAGGGCGGCGTGACCAGCGCCAGGGGATCGGCTTGCAGCGTCTGCCAGCGCTGCACCAGCGCGTTGAAGCCGTAATAGCCCGCGCTGCCCCAGGATCCGTTACGGCCGATCATGCCTTCGCGCGGCAGCAGCACCTGGGAGGTCGCGGCGATCTGGGTCGACAGATCGGTGAAGTAGGTGTCGTCCGACACTTTCTGCAGGTTGAGCGAGCCGAACCAGCCCCCGGGCAGGGTCTGGTCGTGGCGCAGGTTGTAGGCCCAGCGCCGCTCGCCGCCGCGCGCATCGTCCTCCGGCATGATGTCGGCGCGGGCGATGCCCAGGTAACCCGGATCGAGGTAACGGAACTCGTTGCCGATCAGCATGCCGCGACGCGTCATCAGGCGCGGCGAGATGGTGGCATCGCGGTTGGGCGCGATGTTCCAGTAGTAGGGCAGCGTGAATTCCGCGCCGCCCTTGTCGGTGCTGCCGTAATGCGGCGTGATGAAGCCTGACTTGCGTTCCTGGTGCAGCGAGAACGAGAGGTACGGCGAGTAGAAGATCGGCGTGCCCATGAACACGATGCTGGCGTTGCGCGCCACGCCGAGATCGCGGGCCTTGTCGATATCGAGTTCGCCCGCCCGCAGGTACCAGTCGTCGTTGCCCGGCGCGCAGGCGGTGTACTCGCCACGCTGCGCGCGGTAGAGGCCGGGGCCCTCGAACAGGATGCGCTCGGCGGTGCCGCGCGCGTCCGTTTCCCGGAACAGTTTCTGTTCCCCTCCCGCGATCTCGCTCTTGTGCAGCCTGTAGCTGGGGGCTTCCATGAAACCGCGCTCGGTCTCGAGGTTGTATTTCAGGCGCGCGCCCTCGACCACGTCCGCGCCCCGCTCCATGCGCACGCCGCCTTCCGCCGTGACCTCGTCCGTGGGCTTGTCGTAGAGCAGCCGGTCCGCGAACAGGGCATGACCGCGCTTGCGCAGCCGCACGTTGCCCAGGGCTTCCGTTTCCCGGTCGCTGTGCCCCTGCAGGCGGTCCGCGTCGAGGAACAGCGGCGTGTCTTCCCTGACCGCCGGCGGCAGCAGGGTGAGCGAGGGCTGCGGCTTGAGTTTCAAACCCTGCTGCGCTCCCGCCGCGAGCGGCAGCGCGCACAGGACGGCGAGGGAGATGCGCGTTATCTGCAGCTTGTGCATCGGGGAGGACGGCTGAAGCGAGATGCTAAAATCGCACAATTCACCGCTTAAGGCAATCGAATTGCAGGCGTCACCGGACGTTCGATTGGAGCAGTTGCAGGCCTGGCTCGCCACGCGCCTGCCGCCGGGCGGGTTCACGGTCACGCCCGCTTCCGCGGACGCGAGCTTTCGCCGCTATTTCCGCGTGGCAGGCGACGGACGCAGCTGGATTGCGATGGATGCGCCGCCCGGGCGCGAGGACTGCCGGCCGTTCGTGCGCGTGGCGGGGCTGCTGCGCGCCGCCGGCGTCAACGCGCCGCGCGTCGAGGCGCAGGACCTCGAGCGCGGTTTCCTGCTGCTCACCGATTTTGGCGACACGACCTATCTCGCGGCGCTCGATGAAGCCAGCGCCGGCCGGCTCTTCGGCGACGCCATCGCGGCGCTCATCAAGTGGCAGCTCGCCAGCCGGGACGGGGAACTGCCGCCGTACGACCGCACGCTGCTCGAGCGGGAATGCAACCTGTTTCCGGAGTGGTACATCGCGCGCCATCTCGGCGTGGCGCTCGCGCCGGCCGAGCGCGATGCGCTGTCCTCGACCATCGCGCTGGTCGTCGCGCGCGCGGCTTCCCAGCCCGCCGTCTACGTGCACCGCGACTACATGCCGCGCAACCTCATGGTGACCGACCCCAATCCCGGCGTGATCGATTTCCAGGATGCGGTGCACGGCCCGATCACCTACGACATGGCGTCGCTCATGCGTGACGCCTTCGTGAGCTGGGAGGAGGAGCGCGTCATCGACTGGACCGTGCGCTACTGGGAGAAAGCGCGCCTCGCCGGCCTGCCGGTGGACCCTGATTTTGGCGCGTTCTACCGCGATTTCGAATGGATGGGCCTGCAGCGCCATCTGAAAGTGCTCGGCATCTTCGCGCGCATCCATTACCGCGACGGCAAACCCGGTTATCTCGAGGATACGCCGCGCTTCATCCAGTACGCGCGTGCGGTCGCCGGGCGCTATGGCGAACTCGCGCCGCTGGCGCGCCTGTTCGACCGTCTCGACCAGCTCGGCCAGCGCGCGCCAGCGGGCGCATCGTGAAAGCGATGATCCTCGCCGCCGGCCGCGGCGAGCGCATGCGCCCGCTGACCGACCACCTGCCGAAACCGCTGCTCGAAGTCGGCGGCCGGCCGCTCATCGTCTGGCATATCGAAGCACTCAGGGCGGCCGGCATCACCGACCTCGTGATCAACCACGCCCACCTCGGCCACAAGCTCGTTGAAGCACTGGGCGACGGCAGCGCGCTCGGCACGCACATCGCCTGGTCGGCCGAACCCGAAGGCGCGCTGGAAACCGCGGGCGGCATCGCGCACGCGCGCCACCTGCTCGGCGACGCTCCGTTTGTCGTGGTCAATGGCGACATCTGGTGCGACGCCGACTTCGCCGCCATCGCGCAGGCCGCATCGGCGCTGCAGGCCGACGGCGACCTCGCTCACCTGCTGCTGGTCCCCAATCCCGCACACAACGCCAACGGCGATTTCGTACTGCGCGACGACCGGGTATGCGACGAGAGCGAGGGCCGGCTCACGTTCTCCGGCATTGGCGCCTATCACCCATCGCTGTTCGACGGCCTCGATCCCGACGCACC
>CAZOQY010000263.1:0-4684 GCA_964581835.1 uncultured Streptomycetaceae bacterium
TGTGCGTGATCTCGGACAGCGGGTTGGTCTGGTCCATGAACTGCGAGAGCTGCGAGGAACCGAAGAACTCGCGGATCGCGGCCGACACCGGCTTGGCGTTGATCAGGTCGTGCGGCATCAGGTTTTCGGATTCGGCCTGCGACAGGCGCTCCCGCACCGCGCGCTCCACGCGCACCAGCCCCGCGCGGAACTGGTTCTCGGCGAGTTCGCCCACCGAACGCACGCGGCGATTGCCGAGATGGTCGATGTCGTCGATCTCGCCCCTCCCGTTCCTGAGGTCCACCAGTATCTTGATGACGGCAACGATGTCTTCGGCCGAGAGCTTCGCCGCCCCGGTCAGCTCGGTGCGCCCGACTCGCCGGTTGAACTTCATGCGGCCGACTTTGGACAGATCGTAGGTCTCCTCCGCGAAGAACAGGCGGTGGAACAACGTCTTCACCGCTTCTTCCGTGGGCGGCTCGCCGGGACGCATCATGCGGTAGATCGCCACCTGCGCGGCCAGCTGGTCCGCGGTCTCGTCGATGCGCAGGGTCTGCGAAATATACGGGCCCTGGTCGAGGTCGTTGGTGTAGATGGTCTGGACCTTGGCGACGCCCGCTTCCTTCAGCTTGGCGAGCAGCTCCTCGGTGATCTCGTCGTTGGCGTTGGCCAGGATTTCACCAGTGCCCTTGTCCACGACGTTGTGCGCGAGCGCGCGGCCGATCACGAATTCCTCGGGAACGGCGATCTTGTGCAGGCCGGCCTGCTCCATCTCGCGCACGTGCTTGACCGTGATGCGCTTGTCCTTGGCGACGATCTGCTTGCCGCCCTTGGTCGCGATGTCGAAGCGCGCGATGTCGCCGCGCATCCGCTCGGGCACGAGCTCGAACTCGAGGCCGTCCTTGCCGAGCAGGAAAGAATCGAACGCGAAGAATTCGGAGAGGATCTTCTCCGGCGTGTAGCCGAGCGCCTTCAGCAGGATCGTCACCGGCATCTTGCGACGGCGGTCGACCCGGAAATAGAGGTAGTCCTTGGGATCGTACTCGAAATCGAGCCAGGAGCCGCGGTAGGGAATCACGCGCGCCGAGAACAGCAGCTTGCCCGAGGAATGAGTCTTGCCGCGATCGTGCTCGAAGAATACCCCGGGCGAACGATGCAGCTGGGACACGATCACGCGCTCGGTGCCGTTGATCACAAACGACCCGGTGGCGGTCATGAGCGGAATTTCGCCCATGTAGACTTCCTGCTCCTTCACCTCCTTGGCCGTCGGCTTGGGTGCCTCCTTGTCCATGATCACGAGGCGCACCTTGGCGCGCAGCGGCGCCGCGAAGGTCAGGCCGCGTTGCTGACACTCCTTGACGTCGAACGGCGGCTCGCCGAGCGCGAAGCTCACGAACTCCAGCCGCGCGTTCTTGGAATGGCTCTCGATCGGGAAGATGCTCTTGAACGCCGCCTGCAGGCCCTCGGTCTTGCGGACGTCCGGCGCGGTGCCCGCCTGCAGGAACCCGGCATAGGAGTCGATCTGGGTGGCCAGCAGGAAAGGCACCGGCAGTACGACCTCGCGCTTGCCAAAGGTCTTGCGGATGCGTTTCTTCTCGGTGAAGGAGTACGCCATGTCAGCTCCAGGTAAAAATCAGTCAGCAAACAGCGACGGCCGCGACCCGCCCTGCGGCGCGGGCCGCACGGCGTTCGGGGAAAGTCGCGAACCGTTCAAAAAATGGACACGGGCCGGCGGTCTCCCGCCGGCCGGGTCTCCACATCACTATTACTTGATGTCGCCGGTCGCGCCGGCTTCGACGAGCTGCTTGAGAATCGACTCCGCGTCGGCCTTGGATACGCCTTCCTTGACCGCCTTCGGAGCCCCGTCCACCAGGTCCTTGGCTTCCTTCAGGCCAAGCCCGGTCACGGCACGCACCACCTTGATCACGTTGACCTTGTTGGCCCCCGCGGCAGTGAGATTGACCGTGAATTCGGTCTTTTCTTCAGCCGCGGCGCCAGCCGCCGCACCACCGCCGGCCGCAGGCGCCGCCACCGCGACCGCAGCGGCCGCCGAAACGCCGAACTTGTCTTCCATGTCCTTGATGAGCTGGGACAGCTCGAGCACGGTCATGTTGGAGATCGCGTCGAGAATTTCTGCTTTGGCAATACTCATGTTGCTTGCTCCTGTCAGATCTTTATTAAGTTGGTTACCGGTCCACGCAGGCGAATCAGGCCGCCTGCTTCTCTTTCTGGTCCTTGACCGCGGCGAGCGTCCTCACGAACTTGCCCGGCACCTCGTTCAAGGTACGGACGAATTTCGCAATGGGCGCCTGCATGGTCCCCACGAGTTTGGCGAGCAGTTCCTGGCGGCTCGGCATCCTTGCCAGATCCGCGACGTCCCTGGGGGTCATCACCAGGTTCGGCATGGCGCCGGCCCTGATCACGAACTTCTCGTTCTCCTTGGCGAACTCCTGCAGCACCTTGGCTACCGCCACCGGGTCGCTCGAAATGCCGTAGGCAAGGGGCCCGACCATCTTCTCGGACAGCCCCTTGAACGGCGTATCGGCGACCGCGCGGCGCGCCAGGGTGTTCTTCAGCACCCGGAGATACACGCCCGAGACGCGCGCCTTCTTGCGCAACTCGGTCATGTCCTTCACCGGAATGCTGCGGTACTCGGCCAGTATCACGGCCTGGGCCTTGGCGAGCTGGTTGCTCACCTCGGTCACCACCGCCTGCTTCTGCTCCAGATTTAGACTCAAGGTCTATCTCCTTTCACTAAAACGGCGACCGGTGATACAGGAACTGCAAAACCTGTTTCGGGCACGCCGTCTGCGTAGGACATTCGGGATGAGGAGTGAGGATCCGGGATTTGAGCCACCGCCCTGGTGGCAGCGTTCGACTCCCGCATCCTTGGTCCGTTCCCCAACAATTAAACCGGTTCGGCTCCTACGGTCTTTGACAACCCGCCGGCGATGCGCCTCCGGCGGCCCAAAGTTCTGCCCCGGACCGCGGTCCGGGGGCCTATTCCTTCCATCTACCCCGCTATGGGGGTGCACGAGGGGAAACTCCCCTCGTTCATTCCTCTTACTGCTGCGGCTGCAGGCTCGCCTGGTCCACGCGCACGCCCGCGCCCATCGTGCTGGAAACCGATACCTTCTTGAGGTAGATCCCCTTCACGCCGGTGGGCCTGGACTTGTTGACCGCGTCCACCAGGGCCTTCAGATTGTCCGACAACGCATCGACCGTGAACGAGGCGCGGCCGATCGTGCACTGCACGATGCCCGACTTGTCCGCGCGGTACTGGATCTGGCCGGCCTTCGAATTCTTGATCGCGCCCGCCACGTCCTGCGTGACCGTGCCGACCTTCGGGTTCGGCATGAGCCCGCGCGGGCCGAGAATCTGGCCGAGACCGCCAACGACGCGCATGGCGTCGGGCGTGGCGATGACCACGTCGAAGTCCATCTTGCCGCCCTTGATCTCGTTGGCGAGGTCCTCGAAGCCGACGATGTCGGCGCCGGCGTCCTTGGCCTGCTGCGCCTTGTCGCCCTGCGCGAACACGGCGACCCGCACGCTCTTGCCGGTGCCCTGCGGCAGCACGACCGCGCCGCGCACCGTCTGGTCGGACTTGGAAGCGTCGATACCGAGGTTGATGGAAACATCCACCGACTCGTTGAACTTGGCGGTGGCGCCGTCCTTCACGAGCTTCAGTGCATCCTGCACCGGGTACGACTTGTTGCGGTCGACCTTGGCACGGATCGCGTTATAGCGTTTGGAAGCCATTTACAGGCCCTCCACGTCGACGCCCATGCTGCGGGCGCTGCCGGCAATGGTGCGCACCGCGGCCTCGAGGTCCGCAGCCGTGAGATCAGGCAACTTCGCCTTCGCGATCTCCTCGGCCTGCGCGCGACTGATCTTGCCGACCTTGTCGGTATTGGGGCGGGAGCTGCCCTTCTCTATCTTCGCTGCCTTGCGAATCAGGACGCTCGCCGGCGGCGTCTTCATGACGAAGGTGAAGCTCTTGTCCTGGTACGCGGTGATCACCACCGGCACCGGGAGGCCCGGCTCCATTTTCTGCGTCTGGGCGTTGAACGCCTTGCAGAATTCCATGATGTTCAGGCCGCGCTGGCCGAGCGCCGGACCGATGGGGGGGCTGGGATTCGCCTTGCCCGCCGGCACCTGCAGCTTGATGAGGCCGACTACTTTCTTCGCCATGCTTCTCTCCTTGTGGGTTCAATCGGGCGTCAGTGACGCCCTCCCCGTTAATTACCGTGACTTGAAACTTCTGCTGCTACGCCTTCTCGACCTGGCTGAAATCCAGCTCCACCGGTGTGGACCGCCCGAAGATCGTCACCGACACGCGCAGCTTGCTCTTGTCGTAGTTGACGTCCTCGACGTTGCCGTGGAAGTCCGCGAACGGCCCCTCCTTGACCCGCACCGCCTCGCCAACCTCGAACAGGACCTTCGGGCGCGGCTTCTCCACGCCCTCCTGGATCTGGTGCAGGATGTTCTGCACCTCCTTCTCGGAGATCGGCGTGGGCTTGGTCGCGGTGCCGCCAACGAAGCCCGTCACCTTCTGCGTGTTCTTGACCAGATGCCAGGTGTCATCGGTCATTTCCATCTCGACCAGGACGTAGCCCGGGAAAAACTTGCGCTCGCTGATCGCCTTCTGGCCGCTCTTCATCTCGACGACTTCCTCGACCGGCACCAGGATCTGGCCGACCTTGTC
>CAZOQY010000264.1:0-4641 GCA_964581835.1 uncultured Streptomycetaceae bacterium
GACCGCCCGGGCCGCCGGGACCGCCGCCGCCGCCCGTGGTCCCGCCCGGCACCGGATTCACGCCCGCCGCCCACGCCGTGCCCGACGGCACCGTGCCGCTGGTGCCGGAGCCGGCCGTGGTCAGCGGCGCGGTCGTGTGGTTGAAGATCGTGCCGGTGGTCGAAGCGGTGAGCGTGCGGCTGCCGATGTTGAGCGGCGTTACGCCGGTGACCGCGTCCGACCCGATGTGGATGTTGCCGGTGAGCGTGTTGCTCGGCCCCGGGGGCGCCGTTACGGGTACCGTGGTGCCGCTCACCGTGATGTTCGCGGTGGCGTTGAACTTGTTGAGGAGGTCGAGCGAGTACTGGGTGTTGATCGTCTCCTGGGGCGGCCGGCCGACCAGCGCATCGTTCGCCGCCGTCGCGGCGGTCGCGTTGAGCTTGAGCGCGTTGCCGGACGAGCTGATCGCGGCGTTGAAGATGCCGGCGCCCGACACGGTGACCGTATTCGTGGGGTCGATGGCAATCGCCGAATCAAAGAACAGAATGTTGGATCCCGCCAGGATCGTGCCGCCGGTCACCGTGGTGGGCGCCCCGAACGGCGGCGTGAACGTGACCGATACGCCGGTTTGCGTGGTGGTGGCGTTCGTGCCGAGCGTCACCCGCCTGCCCAGCGCGGAGATCGTGGCGCTCAGGACGCCGCCGCCCGTGCCCGCGCCGTGCACGTTCACGGTATTGCCCACCGCCAGGGCGGGGCCGTTGCTGCTGTTGACCGCGACGAAGTCCGACCCCGCGGCGATGTTGCCGATGGCGTTGGCGTGGTAATCGACCGTGTTGTGCACGCCGACCGAGTGGGTGAGCGTGTACGGCTGCAGCGTGACGTTGACGCCGGCGGCGGTGGCGTAGGCCGACGCCGCGCCGGGCAGGGCGAGCTGGTCGGCCTTGAACAGCAGGCTGCCGCCGGTGCTGGCGAGCGCGTTGACCGTGATGCCGCCGGTTCCGCCCGCGACCAGCGCCAGGTTGCCGACCGGGCCGATCGACTCCGCGGTGATGTTGCCGGTGGTGGAGACGTTGAGGTTGCGTCCGCCGAGATCGACGGCGCCGTCGCCGCCGATGAGGACGTTGCCGGAGAGCCGCGGCGTGCCGGTGATGCCGATCGGGAAGGTCGGCGGGAAGGTCGCGCCGGTGTCGTTGCCGCCCACCGTGATGTTGGACTGGCTGTGGAATTTGGTGAGCAGCGAGGTCGCGTAGTTGGTGCCGCCGGCGCCGACCGCGCTGTTGGTGACGGCGGTGCCGGCGCCGACCGAGGTGCTGGCGGCGTCGTTCAGCGTGAACGTGCCGGCGCCGGTGTCGATCGAGATGATCGAGGTCGAGAGGCTCGCGCCGCCCACGCCCGCGCCCGCGATCACGATCGGGTCGCCTACCGCGAAGCCGGCGGTCGAGGCCACCGTCAGCAGCGTGGGGGTCAGGGTGGTGTCGATGGCGCCGGTGGTCGAGGCGTGCGGCATGCCCGGGCCGGAAGTGTTGATGCCGACCGTGTTGGTGGCGGTGAACGGCTGCAGCACGACGTTGACGCCGGGCGTGGTGAGCGCCTGGTTGATCGCGAGCGTGTCGGAGCGCAGCAGGATGTTGTTGCCCGCGCTGGAGAGCAGCGTGATCGCCATGCGGGCGCTGGCAGCCTCGGTGCTCATGGCGAGGTTGCCGGTGACGTTGGCGGAGGCGACCGACAGGTTGCCGCCGGTGCGCAGCGCGACGTTGTTGGCGCGGATGTCCTTGTCCTCGCCGATCTTGAACGTCACCCCGGCGCCGGGAACAGTGCCCCACGCCCCGGTCAGGGTGATCGTGGTGGCGGTGTTGCTCGAGATGGTCGCGATCTCGCCCGCGCTCGGACCCGAGGTGATCTCGATCTTGCGGCCGGCGTGCGCGTCGGGCACGAGGCCGGTGGTGGTGATCGAGCCGATGGTCCCGCCCGGCGTCACGGTGTTGGCGGCCGCGGAAACGGTGCCGCTGGTCGAGACGTCGAACAGGCCGAGCGAGAACGCGGTCAGCGTATTGGTGTAGGCGGTGTTGTCGATCAACGCGTCCTTGCTGCCGGTCAACAGCAGCGACGCGGTTCGGGTCTTGAGGTCGAAGGTGCCCTTGGCGACTTCCGCCGAGAGGTTGACGAGGCCGGCTTCGATCGTCACGCCCGTGGCGGTGACCGCCCTGGTGTCCTCGGTCAGGAACAACAGCACTTGCCCGCTGCGCTCGGCACGGGTCGGGTCGCTCGGGTCGTCGGCGGCGGGGAAAGCGTCTTTCGCGCCCGCGATGATGTTCTGGTTGATCGACAGCGCGTTCGCGTTCGCGGCGACCGTTTTCGCGGAATTGGTCGAGAGCGAGACGGTGGCGTCGGTATAGCCGGCCGCCACGTTCGAGCCCGCCGGCCGCTCGACGAACGAGCGCGTGGTGATGCCGGTGACGCCGCCGGCCGTGCCCACCGTCAGGGCGTTGCGGTCGGTGTAATTGATGCTGCCGGTCACGTCGGCGGCGAGGGTGCCGGCGTCGTTGCTCGATCCCGTGCCGCTGAGATTGAAAGGCCCGTAGCCCTTCAGCACCAGGCTGGTCGCCGTGACGTTGCCGGTGCTGCCGGCGCCGCCGCCGCCGTCCTGGGTGAAGCCGCCCGGCCGCAGCGAGTTGAGCGTCAGCGTGCCGCCGGCATTGATGCCCTGGTCGGCGTGGACCACGTTCGCGTCGGTCACCGCGGTGGACGCTGGCGCCGCGAGGGTAATCGTGTTGCCCGAGATGGCGGAAATCGTCGTGATGTGATTGGCGCCGCTCGCGCCCGCTCCGACCACCAGGATCCGGTCGCCGACGTTGTAGCCCGTGCCGGAGGCCACCGTCAGCGTGCCGCCGACGCCGGAGGCGATGGTGCCGGTGGTGGCGGGGCCGCCGATGAACGATGGTTTGGCGATGGCGGCGCCGGTCACGGCGGTGCTCGCCTGGTTGGCGAGCGTGAGGCTGCCGGCGCCCACGGCGGTGATTCTCGTCACGAGATCGGCGCCTTCCACGCCCGCGCCGGAAACGATGATGCGGTCGCCGACGGCGAAACCGTTGGTCGAGGCGACGGTGATCGTGGACGAGTTCTGCGCCACGGCGCCGGTGGTCGGCAGTCGCGTGATGGTCGCGCCGGTCGTCGTCGCGGCGGCGGGACGGCCGCGCGAGATTTGCGCGCCGGTGACCGAAACGAAGGCGCCGGCGGCGAGCGTCACGTTGCTGCCGCTGATCGAGCCGATGGTCGTGGTGAACGCGGCGCCGCCCGCGCCGGCGCCGGCGATGGTGATCTGGTCGCCGACCGCCAGCCCCGCAACGGAGCCGACCGTCAGCACGTTCGGGTCGGCATTGAAGTCGATGGTGCCGGTGGTCAGGTTCTGGCTGATGGTGACGGTATTGCCGGCGACGCCCTGCACCGTGGTTACGAAATCGGTGCCGCCGCCGGTGATGCGGATGCGGTCGCCCGCGACCAGTCCCGGCGGGGCGGCGAAAGTCAGCGTGTCGAGCGCCGTGACGTCGCCGCTGACGGCCTGGCCGGTCGTCAGCGTGACGTTGCCGCCGGCGATGCCCCTGACGCCGTCGACCGTGGCGACCGTGAACGTCGGGTCGTTGCGCAGGTCGACGTTCCCCGTGCCGGCGTTGATGGCCACGGTCCGGAAATCGTTGGTGATGCTCGTCAGCGTGACGGCGTCGTTGGTGGTCTGGATGGCGAGCCCGCCCGGCGTGGTGATGCCGCCCGCCGTCTGGCTGACCGCGCCGTCGGCGTCGATCGAGAGCGCGCCCTGGGCGCTCGTCAACGCGAGGTTGCCGTCGAAGGTGACGGTGCCGGTCCTGCTGGTCGCGCTGCCGATGCGGGTGACGAGCGCGTTGACGTTCAGCAGTTCGGCCTGCGAGAGGCCCGCGCCGGTCGCGCCCGCGCCGAGCGAGAAGCTGGTGCCCGCGGTTCTCGGTTGCAGCGTGACGCCGACGCCGGTGACGGCGGCGTTGATCGCGAACTGGTCGGCGGCGAGCGTGACGGAGCCCGAGCCCGCGAGCGTGGAGATCGCTTCTGAGACCGTCAAATCTGTGGCGGCGATGCTGATGCCGCTAGAGAGGCCCGTCGTGCTGACGCCGGTCAGTCCGCCTGGTATTCCAATCGTGAGAGGACCAGCATTGCTCACGAAGATGCTGCCCGGCGCCTGCGCCTCGAAGTTGGCCACATTGAGCGCGAGCGGCGTACCGCTGCTGCCGATGCCGCCGACGCCGGTCGTCAGCGAGAGCCCGTTCGAGGTAATCGTCCCGCCGCCGGTGATCTGTCCGCCGCTGGAGAGCGTGATGTTGTCCCCGGCCGCGCTGACCGTGTTGTTGAGCGTGATGTCGTTGTTGCCGGTCGTCGTCAGCGCGACGTTGCGGCCGGTCCCGCCCGCCGCGATCGGGCTGCCCACCGTCAGCGAGCCGCCGGTCGCGGTCAGGTTGACGTTGCCGTCGGTCGTGCTGACTCCGCCCGTGACGTTGATGGCGCCGTTGTTGGCGATGCTGACCGCGCCGCCCGTGGCGGTCTGGGCAACGCCGCTGACCGCAAGAGTCGCGGCCGTGTTGTTGCCGAAGCTGATGTCGCCGCTGGTGTTGTTGGAAGCGTTGAAGCCGGTGACGG
>CAZOQY010000265.1:0-4641 GCA_964581835.1 uncultured Streptomycetaceae bacterium
GCCGGCGACGCGCTGGCGTTGCCGCCGGTCACGAGCCGCTGCAGCAGCGGCAGGGTGAAGCCGGCGGTTTTGCCGGTGCCGGTCTGGGCGGCGCCCAGCAGGTCGCGCCCGGAGAGCACGACGGGAATGGCTTGCGCCTGGATGGGGGTGGGTTCGGTGTAACCCTGCTCGGCGACAGCGCGGAGCAGCTCGGCCGACAGGCCGAGGCTTTCAAATGACGTAGTAATGGCAATCTCCTGAATGATCGGCCCGGGAAGGACTGGCCTTCCAAACCGGTTCAGGCAGATGGAATCTTAGGCTGGGTGATTCGACAGTCCAGGATGGACCGTGAAACGACTGTGACGCTAACCGGATGACGCGAAACAGAAACCTTGCTGCGCATTATACCTGATTCCGCCCCGGGCGGGGCGGGGGGTGAAAGGCGTTGCAGGTGAAGCGTTCCAGGTGAAGCGTCTCAGGTGAATCGTCGCAGGTAGAGCGTCTCAGGTACTACGTCTCAGGTACTACGTCTCAGGTAGTGCGATTCTTACAAGCGCTTTATCTGCAACGCCGTATCTGCAACGCTTCATCTGAGACGCCTTATCTGAGACGTCGTATCTGCAACGCCTCATCTGCGGCGTCTTAATTGCGGCGCGACCGCCGCAGCAGGAAGCGCGCGGGATCGGCAGCAGCGGCGAGATCGCTCTCCACCGGCAGCGGCTCGCCTTCGATCAGGCTCGCGATGAGCTCGCCGCCGAGCGCCGCCCAGGTCAACCCGCGCGAGCCGTAGGCGAACGCGCCGTAGAGGCCGGGCAGGCGCGGCCAGTCGCGTGCGCCCTTGCCCGGCGCGGCGCTCACGTCCGGCATCGCGCCGATCAGCGGCAGCCGGTCGGAGGACACGCAGCGGAAGCCGACGCTGCCGGTGAGTGTCGCGGGATCGAGGCGCGCCGGGATGCCGGGCAGCCATTGCGCGAGGCGCTCGAGGTTGCTCGCGTTCGCTGCTTCGTTCGGGGCGGGATCCTCTCCTTCGGGATCGTAGGTCGCGCCGGCGACGGCCGAGCCGTCCGCGCACGGGATCAGGTGGCCGGCGCCGGCCAGCACCGCGGCAGGCGGCGTGAGGCTGCCGGGCGGCAACCGGGTGAGCTGCCCGCGCACGCGCGCGAGCGCGACACCGACCGGGGCGAGACGCGCGGCGTCGTGCGAGCTGGCGAGCACCACGACCGGGGCGGTGGCGATGATTGCGCCGTCCGCGGACCGCACGCGCCAGTCGTTTCCCGCCCGGTCGAGCGCGCGGGCCTCGGTATTTATATGTACTGTCAGCTTGCCGCGCGTCTGCGCCGCGGCGATCTGCGCGGCGACGAGTTCGGCCGGCCGCGCCCAGCCGCTGCCGGGAAACCACCAGCCGCCGGTGCCGGCGTCGATCGCGGCGCGCGCGCTCGCCGCCGTCCGCGGCAGGTAATCCACGTAGTCCGCCGGGAAGCCGAGGCCGCGGATCGCGGCGGCCATCCGTGCTTCGTCGCGCGCGTCCTTCGTGGCCTGCAGCACGCCGCAGCGCGCCCACGCGAAGCGGTGCCCGTCGCGCTCGATCGCGCTCCAGCGGGAGAGCGCGTGCAGGAATCCCGCGCGCGTCAACCGCGACAGCAGGCTGTCGTCGCGCGAGACGTGGGGGTGGAACACGCCGGTGTCGATGCCCGAGGCTTCCGTGGCCGGCGCCGCGTGGCGCTCGACGAGATCCACGTGCCAGCCGCGTGCGGTGAGCCGTTCCAAGACCGCGGCGCCAGCCAGTCCCGCGCCGATGACGATGGCGCGGCGTTCGGCCGGGGCCGGCGCGCCCGCGCCGGCCGCCTTGCGCGGCTTGAGCGTGGCCGCGAGCATGTTGCGCTTGCGGCCGAAGCCGGGACGTTGTTCCGGCGCGAAGCCGGCAGCCGTCAGCGCATCGCGCACCGCGCGCGCGGTCGTGTAGGTGGCGAGCGTTGCGCCGGGGCGCGCCAGCTTCGCCAGCATCCGGACGATTTCGGGCGCCCACATCTCCGCGTTGCGGTCCGGCGCGAAGCCATCCATATAGATAGCGTCGGCGGCGAGGGCGAGCTTCGGCAGCACGTCCGCGACGTCGCCCAGCGCGAGCGTGAGCGTGACGCCGCCGCCCTCGAACGCCAGCCGGTGCAGGCCGGGAAGGGGCAGCGGCCAGTTCGCCTGGAGTTCGGCGGCGAGCGGCGCGAAATCCGGAAAACGGCGGTGCATTTCCGCCAGTCCCTCGCGCGTGAACGGATGCTTCTCGACCGACACGAAGTGCAGCCGCTCGCAGCGCGCGGGACCGTCGCGCCACGCCTGCCACGTCGCCAGGAAATTGAGCCCCAGTCCGAAGCCGGTCTCGAGGATCGTGAACACGCGCTGCCCTGCCCACCGCGCCGGGAGGTCGTTACCGCCGAGAAACACGTGCCGGGCCTGCCCCGGGCCGGAGTCGGCGCTGTGGTAGATGTCGCCATACTCGGGCGAGTACGGCGTGCCCGCCGCGTCGAATGCAGGTGTTGCGGGAACAATAGGGGGGCGCATTGCGGGCTGGTTCGGATTGCGGGTACGTGACGATACTAACCGACGCACCCGGGCAGAGAGTGTTGACGCCCTGACAAGATGGCTCCATAATAGATCAAATTGGATCCGTAATGGAGCCATAATGCCTGTCAACCTGTCCATAAAGAACGTGCCCGACGCGCTCGCGACAAGGCTGCGCGAGCGGGCGGAGCGCAACCACCGGTCGCTGCAAGGCGAGTTGATGGCGATACTGGAGGGGGCGGCGAGCGACCCCAATGTAGGGCGCGCGAATACCGGCGGCCCCCGTTACGAGATCGATGCGCCCGCACCTGCTGGCGGCCTCATGGAGAGGCTGGCGGCGATAGCAGGCGATCGCGGCATCGACACGACCAGGCGGCTTACCCGCGAGCAGGCGCACGACCGCAAGACCCTGCGCAAAGCCGGTGTGTAGTCATGGCGGTCGCGCACTGTCTCGACACCAACGTGCTGGTCTATGCGTTTTCGAACGCGGGTCGCGACGCCGCCAAGGCGCGGATTGCGCGCGAATGGATCAACCGCGAGGACTGGGGGGTCACGGTCCAGGTGCTGCAGGAGTTCTACGTAAACGCGATTCGCGCGCCGCACCAGCTCGGTCACGACGAGACGATAGCCATGATCGAGGAGATCGCAAGCAGCCGCCCGGTCGTCGGCGTCGATATTGCGCTCATGCGGCTGGCGCTGCAGCTCAAGCGCCGTTACGGTATCGCCTACTGGGACGCGGCAGTAGTCGCCGGGACGCGCCGCCTCGGCGCGGCCGTGCTGGTGAGCGAGGACTTGTCACACGGGCAGGACTACGGCGGCGTGCGCGTGCTCAATCCCTTCGCTGCTGCCTGACTGGTTCCTGCAGTCAGTGGGCTGGTTTTACTTCTGCCTCCTGCGTTGCTTTTAAAGCTTCGACGCAAGGACGCAGAGGACACAGAGGATCGGTTCAGTAAATCCCGGCATCTCGTGGTTTGATCCATGGGGTCAGACTCCATGGAAACACACTGGCGGCGGTATTGGAACGGAATCGGATTCCGTTCCACAACGTGAGGACGATCAGGGATCGCGCTGTTTCGACGCGGTTGGGCGAGGGGCCGGGGAAGCGGCAGGCATCATTGCAGTAGTCCCAAAATGGGACTATACTGCGTCATGCGTGTTATTGCCCTGTCCACGTTGCGGGAGTTCTGGACCGGCAAATCAGCTTATGCTGACGTGAGAGAGCCGACACTGGCTTGGTACAGGCATGTGCTCCAGGCCGACTGGAACTCGCCCGCCGAGATCAAGCGGGAATTCGGCAGCGCGAGCATTCTGCGCGACGGACGGGTGGTGTTCAATATTGCCGGCAACAAGTACCGGATCGTGGTCTGGATCAATTATCCGTACCGCGTCGTGTACATCCGGTTCATAGGCACCCACGCGCAGTACGACAGGATAGACGCGCAGACCATCTGAGAAGGTGACGATATGGAAATCAGACCGATCAGGACCAAGGCGGATTACCGCGCTGCTCTGAAGGAAATCGAGACATTGATGGCGGCGGAACGCGATACGCCCGAGGGGGAGCGCCTGGATGTGCTGGCCACGCTCGTCGAGGCGTACGAGCGCAAACACTATCGGTTCGATCTCCCCGACCCGGTCGAAGCGATCAAGTTCCGCATGGAACAGAAGGGAATGACCCCCAAGGATCTCGTGCCAATGATCGGCCGGATCAATCGCGTCTATGAAATCCTGAGCCGCAGGCGTCCACTGACGCTCGCCATGATCCAGCGGCTGCACAGCGAACTGGGTATTCCTGCGGAATCCCTGATCAGGCAGCCCGACAGGCGTCGGGCTGCCTGACTTCTTTCCTGGTTACATCGGCGTTCATCGGCGTTCATCGGCGTTTATCGGCGGTTGCTTCGCCTTTAACCCCGCGTTCGCGCAGAAACTCCGCAAGTATCTTCCCGGTGTGCCCTCGCGCCTGCTTGGCCACGGTCGCCGGCGCGCCATGGGCGACGAGGCGGCCGCCGGCCTCGCCGCCTTCGGGGCCGAGGTCGAGCAGCCAGTCGGCCTCGGCCATGACGTCGAGGTTGTGCTCGATCACCACCACGGTGTTGCCGGCGTCCACCA
>CAZOQY010000266.1:0-4631 GCA_964581835.1 uncultured Streptomycetaceae bacterium
CCTCTACGGCTGCCGCGAGTCGCTAGTCGACGGCATCAAGCGCGCCACCGGCGTGATGATCAGCGGCAAGAAGGCCGTGGTCTGCGGCTACGGCGACGTCGGCAAGGGCTGCGCCCAGGCCCTGCGCGGCCAGGGTGCGACGGTGTTCGTCACCGAGATCGATCCGATCTGCGCCCTGCAGGCCTGCATGGAGGGCTTCCAGGTCGTGCTGCTCGAGGAGGCCGCCAGCTACGGCGACATCTTCGTCACCACCACCGGCACCTGCGACATCATCACCCGCAAGCACATGGATGGCATGAAGCACAACGCCATCGTGTGCAACATCGGCCACTTCGACTCCGAGATCGAGATCGCGGCCCTGAAGCAGTACAAGTGGGAGAACATCAAGCCCCAGGTCGACCACGTGATTTTCCCCGACGGCAAGCGCGTGATCGTGCTGGCCGAAGGGCGGCTGGTGAACCTCGGCTGCGGCACCGGACATCCATCGTTCGTGATGTCGAACTCGTTCACCAACCAGACGCTGGCGCAGATCGAGCTTTTCACCCGCGGCGAACAGTACAAGAACGAGGTCTACGTCCTGCCCAAGCACCTCGACGAGAAGGTGGCGCGCCTGCACCTGAAGAAGCTGGGCGTCGACCTGACGGTGCTGAACGAGAAGCAGAGCGACTACCTGCATCTCCCGGTCGACGGGCCGTTCAAGCCGGATCACTATCGTTATTAAGGGAGGCGGGAGGCGGGAGGCGAGAGGTGGGAGGCGCAAAAAGAAGGCATCACGATCTCAAAGCCTGGCAGGTAGCCATGCAAGTCGCGCGCGAATCCTACGCGCTGACGAGTCGCTTTCCGCTTGAAGAATTGTATGGGCTGACCAGCCAGATTCGCAGATCCGCTGTCTCGGTCCCCAGTAACGTCGCGGAGGGAGCCGCCCGGGCGTCGACGAAAGAGTTTTTGCAATTCTTGAACATCGCACGCTCCTCGTTGAGCGAGCTCGAAACGCAAATTATATTAGCCAGAGATTTTGGATTTATCGACGAGAAATCGCATGCCTCGATATCGGAAACGCTGGATCACGCATTTGGTGTGCTTGGCGGGCTGATAAACTCTTTGAGGAACAAGACATAGCGGCGTAATTGGACGGGTGGGCGGGTTACTCCTCCCGCCTCCCTCCTCCCGCCTCCCCGATATGCAGTCGCAAAAAAAACACGCCAGGACATTCTCGTTTGAATTCTTCCCGCCCAAGACGGCGGAGGGGAAGGACAAGCTGCGCGCGGCGTGGAAGCAGCTGGGGCAGTTGAAGCCCAAATTCTTCTCCTGCACTTTCGGCGCCGGCGGCTCCACGCGCGAGGGCACGCTCGAGACGGTACTGGAAATCCGCGCCGCGGGCTTCGACGCGGCGCCGCACCTCTCCTGCATCGCCTCCTCGCGGGCGGAACTCAGGGCCCAGCTCGAGCAGTACAAGAACCACGGCATCCGCCACATCGTCGCGCTGCGCGGCGACCTGCCCTCGGGCCTCGCCTCGAGCGGCGAACTGCGCTACGCCAACGAGCTGGTCTCCTTCATCCGCGAAACCACCGGCGACTGGTTCCACGTCGAGGTCGCGTGCTACCCGGAATACCACCCGCAGACGCGGCTGGCGGCGGACGAGATCCGCAACTTCAAGCGCAAGGTGGACGCCGGCGCCAATTCCGCGATCACCCAGTACTTCTACAACGCCGACGCCTATTACCGCTTCGTCGACGAGTGCGAGGCGGCCGGCATCGCGATCCCCATCGTTCCCGGCATCATGCCGATCGGCAATTTCGCCCAGCTCGCGCGCTTCTCCGACGCCTGCGGCGCCGAAATCCCGCGCTGGCTGCGGATCAAGCTGGAGGGCTACCGCGACGACACCGCCGCGATCCGATCCTGCGGGCTCGACGTCGTCACGCGCCTGTGCGACGACCTGCTCTCGGCCGGCGCGCCGGGGCTGCACTTCTACACCCTCAACCAGGCCGGCCTCACCACCACCATCTGGCAGCGGCTGGGGCTGTAAATTCGGCCTTCCCCGCCTTAATTCCCCCCGTTATTCCTACTGTACGGGCGGGGCTTTCTGCGGCACAATCGCGGTCAAAGTGGGAGGGGCCATGGCTCAATCCGATGCTTCCAGCAATCCAGCAAGCCCGCAGGAACCGCTTTACAAGGCGCTGATCGCCGAGGTCAAGGCGCGCTCCGCGCAGGAAGCCGCGGCGCTGATCGCGGAGCACCCGGCGGCGACGATCGCCCCCGTCCTGATGGAGCTGAACCCCGGCTTCGCGCAGGACATACTCTCGGAACTGCCGGGAGGGCTGAAGGACGCCGTGCTGCACGCGGTGCCGCCGGAGGTTTCGCTCCAGTGGCAGCGCAACCAGACCTATGCCCAGGACAGCATCGGGCGGCTGATGGAGCCCGCGTACGCGGTGTTCCACCCGGCGATGACGGTCGCGCAGACCGTGGAACGGCTGCGCGTGCTGCTCAAGGTCGCGTTCATCACTTACGGCTACGTGATCGACGAGTCCGGCCGGCTGTGCGGCCTCATCACCATGCGCGACCTGCTGTTCGCGGCCAACGACGACCGGCTCGAATCGCTGATGCTGCGCAACGTGTTCACTCTCAGGCCCGAGACGCCGCTGAACGACGCGATGAAGCTCGTGCTCGACCGCCACTATCCGGTTTATCCGGTGTGCGACGCCAACGGCGTGCTGCTGGGACTGGTGCGGGGCCAGGCGATGTTCGAGGAGCAGGCGTTCGAGATCACCGCGCAGGCCGGCTCCATGGTCCTCGTCGACAAGGAAGAGCGGCTCGCGACTCCGCTGAAGCAGAGCTTCAAGTATCGCCATCCCTGGCTGCAACTCAATCTGGTCACCGCGTTCGTCGCGGGCGCGGTGGTCGCGATCTTCCAGGACACGGTCGACCGGCTGGTGATACTCGCGGTCTTCCTGCCGATACTCGCCGGGCAGTCCGGCAACACCGGCTGCCAGGCGCTGGCCGTCACGCTGCGCGGCATGACCCTGGGCGAACTGAAGGGCGGGAAGGAAAGGTCGCTGGTCATCAAGGAAGCCTGGCTGGGTTTCTACAACGGTTCGTTGACCGGCCTCGTCGCGGGAACCGGCATGCTGGTCATGGCGAACCTCCAGAACAACCCGAATGCCATCCTGCTCGCCGTGGTGGTATGGCTCGCGCTGGTCGGCGCCTGCGTCGTCAGCGGCGTCTGCGGCGCCCTGATCCCGATCACGCTGAAGCGCCTGAAACTCGATCCCGCCACCGCCTCCAGCATCTTCCTCACCACCGCCACCGACGTGGTGAGCATGGGCATGCTGCTGGGACTGGCCACCCTGCTGGTCCGCTAGAGGCCGGCGTGGCGGCGCGGGATGAGTTCGTCGAGCACGTGCTCGAGCTGCTCGTTCCGCTGGGCCGGATTTCAGCGCGCAGGATGTTCGGCGGTCACGGACTGTACTGCGATGGCCTCTTCTTCGGCATCGTGCACGACGGCACGCTCTACCTGAAGGCAGACGACGGCAACCGCCGCGAATTCGAACTGGCCGGGTGCGAGGCGTTCAGTTATTCGCGCATGGGCAGGCGGGCAACGCTCCGCTTTTATCGTGCTCCGGAGGACGCCATGGACGCCGCCCGGGCGATGCTGCCCTGGGCACGCGGGTCGCTGGCGGCGGCGTTGCGGGCACGCGCCGGGAAGCCCCGGCGCCGCGCCCGCTGAAAACGACCCGGGCCGCGAAAACGCGGCCCGGAGTGATCGCTAACTCACCAGCGATTTCCCCTATGAAAACGGGGTAAAACGCGGCTTACGCGGCGGCTTTGGCCTTGGTCTTGCCCTTGGCCTGCGCCGCCTTGGCATGCATGGCTGCATAAGCCGCATGCGCGGCGGCTTCCGCGTCGCCCACGTGCACCGGCAGGCCCATGTCCTCGAGCACGGAACCCAGCGCCGAGAGGCACAGCATGACGTTGTCGGGGCGGCAGGAGTAGCCGAGCAGGCCGAAGCGCCAGATCTTGCCGGCGAGCGGCCCCAGGCCCGCGCCGATTTCGAGGTTGAACTCGGAGAGCAGCGTCCTGCGCACGGCGGCCTCGTCCACGCCTTCCGGGCAATAAACGGCGTTCATCTGCGGCAACTGGTACTCGGACTTGACCAGGTACTTGAGGCCCATCGCCTCGAGCCCCGCCTTCAGCGCGACGTGGTGGCGCTGGTGGCGCGCCCACGAATTCTCGATGCCTTCCTCGTTCAACAGCAGCAGCGCCTCGTGCAGCGCAAACAGCGAATTGGTCGGCGCCGTGTGGTGGTAGGTGCGGGTGGTCGCGCCCCAGTAACCCAGCAGCAGGTTCATGTCCATGAACCAGGAATGGATCTTGTCCTTGCGCGCCTTGACGTGCTCGACCACGCGCTCCGAGAACGACACTGGCGACAGCCCCGGCGTGCACGACAGGCATTTCTGGCTCGCGGAATAAACCGCGTCCACCTTCCACTCGTCCACCAGCACCGGCGAACCGCCGAGAGAAGTGACGGCATCCATGATGGTGAGCGCGTCGTGCCTGTGCGCGATCTCGATCAGCTTCTTCGCGTCGGACTGCACGCCGGTGGAGGTCTCGGCGTGCACGAACGCGACCAGGCG
>CAZOQY010000267.1:0-4618 GCA_964581835.1 uncultured Streptomycetaceae bacterium
GTCGTATTCGTAGAGGCCCTGCTGCGCCTTGGTGGTGGACTTGATGTGCCACTCGTGGAGCGGCCGGCCGAGCGCGCGCGCGATCTCGATCGCAAGCTCGGTCTTGCCGGTGCCGGGCTCCCCCTTCACCAGCAGCGGCCGTTCCAGCGTAAGCGCCGCGTTGACCGCCATCATCAGGTCGTCGGTCGCGACGTAGCTATCGGTTCCCTCGAATCGCTTCATATTGCTCTCAACTCCACAAGCCTTGCTGGCTACGAATTCTGACAGAAATCAGCCATATTTAGGAATTTGCCGGGCCCCGGCAAATTCCTTGCGTCGATGAACCGCGATAAGATTTCCCGCATGGACCGTGCCTCCACCATCATGCTGTGGCCGCTGCCGCTCGCCGGCGGGCTGATGCCGGCGGTTGCCGCCCTGCTGGCGCTGTGTCTGTCCTTCGCGCTCGACCTCCTTCCGCCGTGCAATCCTTTCCTCGACGGCTGCGTCTCGATCAGCCGCGCCGCGCGGCACGATCTCCCGAACCACGTGTTCCGCGCGATCGTGCTGCCGGCCGCCGTGCTGCAGGCGCTCACCTGGCTGTTGTGCGCGCAATGGCTGAGGCAGCTGGGAGCGGAGGCGCGCGGCACGCTGCGCGCCCTGCCCTGGATCGGCATCCTCGCCGGCGTTTTCCTGGTGCTCTACGGCACCTTCCTCGGCACCGAGGGACAGGCCTACCGCTGGATGCGGCGTTACGGCGTGATCTTCTACTTCGGCTTCACCTACCTCAGCATGGTGATCGCGAGCGGCGCCCTGCGCCGGCTGACGCATGCGGGCGCGATCAGCCCCCCGGCGCGCCTCGACCGCTGGCTGGTCGCGCTGTGCGCGGCAACGCTCGCCATCGGCCTCGTCCAGGTCTTCGCGCCCCCGTTCCTTGGCAGCGAGGACCTGAAGAACCGGCTGGAAAACCTGCTGGAATGGTACGCCGCGCTCTGCTTCACCCTGTATTTCCTCGCGCTCGCGTGGCTGTGGCGGCATGCCGGGCTGACCATGCGATTGAGTGGCAACCATTAGGATTTTCTGCGCGTTCTCGCAGAAAATCCTTGCCGGTCACCTACTTTGAGACGAGATCGTCCTTCCGATCGACGTCGAAGAGGATGCCGGGATCACCACATTCGACGAGCTTCACCGCGTCGCGATGCCGCTCCAGAACGGAGCGCGCGCCCTGGTCGCCGTCGAGCGCGAGCAACTCGTCGCGCAACCCGGCGCCGAAGCCGACGGGATGACCGCGCTCGCCTTTATGCACCGGCGCCGCGATCAGCGCGCCGCCTTCCAGCTCGGCAACGATCTTCCTGATCGTGTCCGGCGCGATGCGCGGCATGTCGGCCAGCGCGACCACCCAGCCGTCGGCGCCGCGACCCTGGGCAATGGCGTGCGCCAGTGTCGCGCCCATCCCGCGCGACGCACCCTGGAACATCGTGACCTGGCAGCCCTCTTCTTCCAGCATGTTGTAGAGCGGGAAATCGCCCCAGCGCACCACCGCGATCACCTCGAGGCCGGCGGCGACCAGGTTGCGCGCCGCGTGCGCGGCGATCGCCACGCCGTCTTCCAGGGGATGCAGCAGCTTGTCCCCGCCGAAGCGCTTGCCGGCGCCGGCCGCGAGCAGGACCGCGGCAATAACCTTCTGATTCCTTGCCATATCGCCGACGATTATAGCGGCAAGGCCGCGCGCGCTGATTGACACTGCCTGATTGACACTGCATCCGGCGCGGCATAGTGTCATGTGCTCAAGGGAGGGGTCACCATGGATAAAAAAATAAGCTTCATCGTCGACGACAAGCCCGCAACGGTCAGCGCGGATCCGGCCATGCCGCTGCTCTACGCGCTGCACGCGGAACTGGGCCTCAACAATCCCAAGTTCGGTTGCGGCAAGGCGCAGTGCGGCGCCTGCACGGTCCACCTCGACGGCGCGCCGGTGCGATCCTGCGTGCTGCCGGTCAGCGCCGCCGCCGGCAAGCGCGTCACCACGCTCACCGGCCTCGGCACGCCCGAGAATCCCCACCCGCTGCAGAAAGCCTGGATCGCCGAGCAGGTGCCGCAATGCGGCTACTGCCTCTCCGGCTGGATCATGACCGCGGCGGCGTTTCTCAAGACCAACCCGAAGCCGAGCGACGCCGAGATCCGCCAGGCCATGACCGGCATCAAGTGCCGTTGCGGCACCCACATGGCGATCATGCGCGCGATCAAGCGCGCCGCCGGCACGTTGAGCGCATAAGGAGATCACGATGAACCCGATTACCCGCCGCGATTTCCTGAAGGCCTCCGGCTCGCTCATCGTGAGCGTCTCCGTCCCCGGCGCCGTCGCCACCGCGATGAGCCAGGGCATTTCCACCACCGCCACCCTGGGCGGCAAGCCACCGCTCATCCCCGACCAGCTCGACTCCTGGATCGCCGTGCTGCCCGACGGCAACGTCACCGCCTTCTTCGGCAAGATGGACATGGGCCAGGGCGTGGACGTGGCGATCGCGCAGATGGTCGCGGAAGAGCTCGACGTCGCTTTCGACAAGGTCAGCGTCGTGATGGGCGACACCGCCACTTCCTGCAACCAGGGTGGCGCCTCCGGCTCGACCGGCATCCAGCTGGGCGGCATGACGCTGCGCAACGCCGCGGCGGAAGCGCGCCGCGTGCTGGTCGAGATGGGCGCGAAGAAACTCGGCGTTCCTGCCGGCGAGCTGACGGTCGAGAACGGCGTCGTGATGGTGCCCGGCTATGCGCTGCAGAAAGTGAGCTACGGCGAATTGATCGGCGGCCGGCATTTCCACCACAAGGTCGAATGGAACAAGCGTTACGGCAACGTGCTGGCCCTCAAGGTGGAAGCGAAGCCCAAGGACCCGAAACAGCACAAGGTCGTCGGCAAGTCCTTCCCGCAGAAAGTGATCACCGACAAGGTGATGGGGCGCGCGGAGTACATCACCGAAGTGAAGGTCGAAGGCATGCTGCACGGTCGCGTCATCCGCCCGCCGAGCGCCGGCAGCACGCCGGTGTCGGTGGACGAGGGTTCGATCAAGAACATTCCCGGCGCGCGCGTGGTGCGCGAGAAGGACTACATTGCCGTCGTCGCCGACCGGGAATGGGACGCCGTGCGCGCCGCGGAAGCGCTCAAGGTCAACTGGACAACACCGACCTCACCCTTCCCGCCGATGGAAAAGTTGTACCAGCACATTCGAGAAGCCAAACCGGCCGGCAAAGGCATGCCCGTCAACCGGGGCGACGTCGAGGCGGCGCTAAAGGGCGCCGCGCGCGTGGTGCAGGCTGAGTACGAATGGCCACTGCAGTCGCACGCCAGCATGGGTCCCGCCTGCGCCGTCGCCGACGTGAGGAACGGCGAGGGCCGGCTCTGGACCGGCAGCCAGAAACCCCATTTCGCGCGCGACGGCGCCGCGAAGATTGCCGGGGTCCCGATCGACAGGATGCGCGGGACCTGGGTCATGGGACCCGGCTGCTACGGGCGCAACGACGCCGGCGATGCCGCGCAGGACGCGGCCCTGCTGTCAAAGCTGACCGGCCGGCCGGTACGCGTGCAGTACATGCGGCACGAGGGCACGGGATGGGACCCGAAAGGCCCCGCGGCGGTATTCAGCGGGCGCGCCGGGCTCGATGCCGGCGGCAAGGTCGTCGCCTACCACTTCCACGGCAAGGGATTCACGCGCCAGGAAGTCGCGACCAACGAGTCCGACCCCAAGGACACGCTGGCCGGGCAGCTGATCGGCCACACGGCCAGGCCGAACATCATCTTTCAGGCGCCGGCCGAGGTGTACGATTTCGAGAACAAGCGCCACTCGTGGGAAACGATCGCGCCCATGCTCGACCGCGGCTCGCCGCTGCGCGTGAGCCATTTCCGCGACCCGCTCGGGCCCGAGCTGCACTTCGCGAGCGAATCGTTTATCGACGAGGTAGCCCATGCCGCGGGGATGGACCCCGTCGCCTTCCGGCTGCGCCATCTCGCCCACAACGCCCGGCACGCGGCGGTGGTAAAGGCCGTCGCGGAAAAAGCGCGCTGGCAGGCGAAGCCCAACCCCAACCGCGGCAAGGGCGACATCATGTTCGGGCGCGGCGTGTCCTACACCGAGCGAAACGGCACCGTGGTCGCCATGGTCGCCGAGGTCGAGGTGGAACGCTCGAGCGGCCGCGTCTGGGCGAAGAAATTCACGGTCGCGCACGACTGCGGCCAGATCATCAACCCGGACGGCCTCAAGCTCACGATCGAAGGCAACGTCGTCCACGCGCTCTCGCGCACGCTGTTCGAGGAAACCCGCTTCACCCCCGGCAACGTCGCCAGCATCGACTGGGCGACCTACCCGATCCTGGAGCTGGCGGATGCGCCGGAAGCGATCGACATCGTGCTGATCAACCGGCCGGAGATGGCGCCGCAGGGCGCGGGAGAGCCTTCGCATCGCACGGTGCCGGGCGCGGTCGCCAACGCCATCTTCGATGCGACCGGCGTGCGCATCCGCCGCGTGCCGATCACGCCCGAGCGCATGAAAGCCGCCCTCGCCCGCGCGTAGAACGACAATCAGCCACAGAGAGCACAGAGCAACCGTGTTTCATTTAAGCGTTCTGCCAGCGAGTCTGATTACGCACC
>CAZOQY010000268.1:0-4613 GCA_964581835.1 uncultured Streptomycetaceae bacterium
TGATCGCGCAAGCGGGGTATTTGATCGCGCAAGCGCTCAGACGGTGTGACGCTTGAGCAGGTCGGTGTACTGTCGCGCGCCGCGCGCGATGATGTTGCTGGTGCGGACGTTCAGCCAGCGCACGCCTTTCGACAGCAGCCACGGCATGCGTTCCTCCCAGTTGGTGAGGACGTTCAGGCCGGCCGTCTTGCCGCCCTTGACCACCCGCGCGATCGCCTTTTCGAGCATCGCGGAGACTTCCGGGTGTTCCGGCTGGCCGGGGAAGCCCATGGCCAGCGCCACGTCGTTCACGCCGATGTTGATCACGTCGACACCGGGTACCGCGGCGATCTCGTCGATCTTCCCGATCGCGGCCGGCGTCTCGACCATGATGATGACGATCTTCTCGGCGTGGTCCCGGGGCCGGGCGTAGCGCACGATGTCGACCATCCTGCGCGCGGTCGCTCCGTCCTCGACGTGCGGAATCATGATGCCGTCCACGCCGCAGTCGAAATAGCGCGTGATCAGCCCCGCGTCGTTCAGCCACGGGCGCGCCACCGAGGCGATTCCCGCCAGGCGCGCCGCGCGCACCATCTCCTCGATGCGCTCGAAATCGTAGCTCATGCGCTCGGCGTCGAGCCAGGCCACGTCCAGGCCCAGGCCTCCCAGGTATTCGACGAGACGCGGCGACGTGAAATCCGGATTGAACATCGTGACCACCTGCCCGGCGGCCAGCTTCTGCTTGATCTTGTTCATCGCCGCTCCCTGCAGGTTTTATGAGTCTCTGGTTTGCGGCATTATAGGCGGCCTCAGCCTGTCGGACTGGGCGTGATCAACGGCGGGTGCGAATGCATGAGTAGTCGCCCCTGGTTATCGCCGAGCCGACGGGCTGAAATGTGGTATTTATATTCCTTGCCTGCCTTACGTACTTGACTCCAGCAGGTTACTGAAATTCCTAGGAACCTATCCTTCAATTTAGCAGTGTGTCGTTCGCTGGCCCGGCAGATCATGATGGTCGCTGCTTGCGCGATGCGGTACGGAACCCAGAGGCCGACACACTGCTCGTCCATAACCATTCAAGGGAAAACGCACAATGACCGCCGCCCATGCGCTCGCCGAATTCGCCGTCGGCCTGAAATACGAACAGATTCCAGCCGAAGTGATCGAGCGCGCGAAGGACTGCGTGATCGACACGGTGGCGGCGTGCGTCTACGGCTCGCAGATGCCGTGGAGCCAGACGGTCGCTGATTACGCCAGGCGCAACAGCGCCGCGGGCGAGTGCAGCGTGTTCGGCACGCCGCTGAAGGTGCGCGCGCCGTTCGCGTGCCTCTCGAACGGCGCGGCGGCGCACGCATTCGAGCTCGACTGCCTGTGCGAGCCGAGCGTCGGTATCCATCCCAGCGCCGCGCTGGCCGTGCCGGGACTCGCGCCGGCGCAGGGCCGCAAGATGGACGGCAGGACGCTGTTGACGGCGATCGTTGCCGGTTACGAGTCGCTCTACCGCATCGGCGACGCGGCCAAACATGCGATCGAGAAGAACGGCTTTCATTCGCCGGGCGTGGTCGGGCCGTTCGGCACGGCCGTGGTGATCGGCCGGATGTTCGACATCAACGCCGCGCAGATGGCGCACGCGTTCGGCATCGCCGGCTCGACCAGCGCCGGCCTCATGGAATTTTCCAAGACCGGGGGCATGGTGAAGCGCCTGCATCTCGGCCGTGCCGCCGAGGCGGGCTTCATGGCCGCGGTGCTCGCGCGCGACGGCTATACCGGGCCGGCGGGCGTGTTCGAGGGCAAGTTCGGATTCCTCAACGGTTTCTGCAACGGCGGGGATCCCTCCCGTATCACGAAGGACTTCGGCACCGTGTGGCACACGTTGAAGAACAAGATCAAGCGCTACGCCTGCCACTCGACCGCGCAGGTGCCGGTGACGCTCGCGCTCGATCTCAAGGAAAAGCACAAGCTGTCGGGCGACGACATAGCGTCCATCGCCATCACCGCCAACGAGAAGACGGTCAGCCAGCACGCCATCCTCGAGCCGAACGACCTGACGATGATGCAGTACAGCGTGCCGTTCTGCGTGGCGATGGCGTTCTACAAGGATCCGCTCGATCCCCGCAACTTCTCGGAAGCCACGCTGAACGACCCGAAGATCCGCGCGCTGTGCAAGGGCGCGAAGGTCGAGCTGCTGAAGGACTCCTCGGGCTACCTGTCGCAGACCTGCCGCGTGACGCTCAAGCTGAGGAGCGGCAAGGAACTCTCCCTGGAGGGCAGCGACTTCAAGGGCACGCCGACGATGCCGCTGACCCGGGACGAACTGCGCGACAAGTTCCTGAAGCTCACCGCGCACAAGGATCGGGCCAAAGCGGATAAGCTGTTCGCGCAACTGGCGGAAGCGGAGAAGGTGAAGGACTTCAGCACGCTCGACTTCGCGCTGTAGAGCGGGGGCGATCGAATTGATCAAAGTCACCCGCCGCGCCGCCCTGAAGAGTCTCGCCGCCCTCGCGGCCGCGCCGTGGTGTGCGCCGGCACGAGCCGCGGAAGCCAGGTTGACGGCGGGTGTCACGCGGCAGCAGGTCGTTCCCGCCGGGTACCCGGCGACCGAGGTGTGGAGCTACAACGGCGCGGTGCCGGCGCCCGAGCTGCGTTTCCGGCAGGGCGACACGGCGCGCATCGTCGTCGCCAACCGCCTGCCGCAATCGACCACCGTGCACTGGCACGGCCTGCGCGTGCCGAACCGCATGGACGGTGTGCCGCATCTCACGCAGCCGCCGGTCGCGCCGGGCGGCGAATTCGTCTACGAGTTTCCGCTGCCCGACGCCGGCACGTACTGGTTTCATCCCCACCTCGCGAGCTACGAGCAGGTCGCGCGCGGGCTCTACGGCGCGCTGATCGTCGAGGAGCGGCGTCCGATCGAGGTCGACCGCGACGTCACCTGGGTGCTCTCCGACTGGCGACTCAACCCGGACGCATCGCAGCGCGATGATTTCGACAGCTTTTTCGACCTCACCCACGCCGGGCGCATCGGCAACACGGTGACGATCAACGGAAAGTTCACGCAGAAAGACGGCGTGTTCGAGGTGACGAGTGGCGAGCGCATCCGCTTGCGGATCGTCAACGCCGCCGTCGCGCGCATTTTCCTGTTGCGCTTCAGCGGCCACGAGCCGCGCGTGATCGCGCTCGACGGCCAGCCGGTCGAGCCGCACGCGCCGGCGCGCGGGCTGGTCGAGATCGGCCCGGGCATGCGGGCGGACCTGGTTCTCGACTGCATGGGGAAGCCGGGCTCGAGCGTCGCGGTGACCGACGAGTTCAACCCGCGCGTCGAATCGAGCCTGATCACGATCGCCTACCGCGACGCGCCGCCCCTGCGCGCGCGGCCGTCCGCCGCCCCGGTCGCGCTCCCGCCCAACCCGCTGCCGGAGCCCGATGCGGCGAAGGCGCAGCGACATGAAATCCTGTTCCAGGGCGGCGCGATGGGTACGATCCGCGAGGCGGAGTTCGAGGGCAGGCGCCTGCCGCTGGGCGTGCTGGCGAAACAGCACCACCTCGCCTGGACGGTCAACGGCGTCGCGGTGAAGGAACACGCGCACGACCCGATGCTCACGTTCAGGCGCAACGGCCACTACGTGCTGGCGATGAAGAACGACACGGCGTGGCCGCACCCGATCCACCTGCACGGGCATGCGTTCCGGGTGATCGCGCGCGACGGCCAGCCGACGCGGCACCGGGAATGGCGCGACACGGTGCTGATGGCGCCGCGCGAGGCGGTGGATATCGCCTTCGTCGCCGACAATCCCGGCGACTGGATGTTCCACTGCCACGTCCTCGCGCACCAGGCGGGCGGGATGATGGCGGTGTTCCGGGTGACCTGAGATGCCGATCCGCACGCTGAAGGACTGGGCCCTGCTTGCCGCGCTGTCCGCGCTGTGGGGTTCCAACTTCATGTTCGTGAAGCTGGCCGTCGCCACCGTCCCGCCGGCGACGCTGGTCGCATCCCGGCTCGTGATCGGCGCGGTCATCCTCGTGGCGGTGGTGAGGGCGATGGGCTATACCTTCCCGCCGTTCGGCCGCGCCTGGTTGCCGTACCTGGCGCTGGCGCTGGTGGGCAACTGCCTGCCGTTCTGGTTCATCACCTCGGGGCAGACGATCATCGACAGCGCGCTTGCCGGCATCCTGATGGCGGTGATGCCGCTCGCGACGCTGCTGCTCGCCCATTTCCACGTCGCCGGCGAGCGCATGGCCGCCAACCGGGTCGCCGGTTTCCTCCTGGGTTTTCTCGGCATCGTGGTGCTGATCGGCCCGGCGGCGCTGGCCGGGATCGGCGGCTCGGCCGTCCAGATCCTGGCGCAGCTGTCGGTGCTGGCCGGCGCGCTGTGCTATTCCGCCAACAGCGTCATGACCCGGGTGATCCTGAAGGGCGACGTGATGGTGGCCGCGGCGGGCATCATCACCGTGGCCGCGGCGATCTCGCTGCCGGTGGCTTTGGCGCTGGATCAGCCGTGGAACCTCGAACCGAGCCGGGGCTCGGTCTACGCCCTCGTCTGGATCGGCATCGGCCCCACCGCGCTGGCGACCCTGGTGTACCTGGCGCTGATCGGTTCGGCCGGGCCCACTTTCATGTCGCTCGTGAACTACTG
>CAZOQY010000269.1:0-4606 GCA_964581835.1 uncultured Streptomycetaceae bacterium
CACGGCGCCGGAGGCATTGCCGAAGCTCGCCATCAGGCCGAGCGGCGCCAGGCAGTCGAGCGAGTCCATGAAGGTGTCCTTGCCGACGCCGTCATAGACCACCGGCACGCCGCGGCCCCTGGTGATCTGCCTGACCCTCTCGGAAACCTTCTCGCGCGAGGTGACGATGACGTGCTTGCAGCCGGCCTTCTTCGCCAACGCCGCTTTCTCGTCCGAGCCGACGGTCCCGATCACGGTCGCGCCAAGCGCCCGGGCCCACTGGCACAGGATCTGGCCGACGCCGCCGGCCGCCGCGTGCATGAGTATCGTGTCGCCCTTCTTGACGCGGTAGGTGCGGCGGATCAGGTACTGGGCGGTGAGCCCCTTGAGCATCATCGCCGCGGCCGTCCGGTCGTTGACGCCCGCCGGGATCTTCACCAGCCGGTCGGCCGGACGCAGCAGCACCTCGGCGTAGGCGCCGATCGGCCCGGCATAGGCGACGCGGTCGCCGACCTTGAATTCCCTGACCTTGGGCCCGACCGCCTCGACCACGCCGGCGCCCTCGGAACCGGGCGTGAACGGCAGCGGCATGGGATAGAGCCCGCTCCGCTGGTAGGTGTCGATGTAGTTCAGCCCGACGGCGGTGCTGCGCACCCGCACCTGACCTTCGCCCGGCGCGCCGACCTGCACTTCCTCCCAGCGCAGCTTCTCCGGACCGCCGACTTCGTAGAGTCGCATCGCGTGTGGCATGGTTTCCTCCCTTTACCCGGATTCAGAGGCGCAAATTGTAGACCATATCGGTTGCCTGACGCGGAGCCTGGCATTAGCATCGCTCCATCCACTGGAGGAGAGACCATGGATCAAGCGAGCGGCAAGCGCGTCACCGTCGTCCCGACCGGGGCAGCCCTCGGCGCCGACATCGTCGGAGTGGACCTGTCACGGCCCCTGGACGAGGGCACTTTCAAGGCGATCGAGTCGGCCTGGCACCAGCACCTGGTGCTGCGTTTCCGCGGCCAGCAACTCGACGACCCGGGCCTGCTCGCGTTCGCGCGCCGCTTCGGCGAGCTCGACCGCGCACCGGTCCACGCCGTAGCCGACGCCGACCACGATCCTTATCCCGAGATCACCGTGATGTCGAACATCAAGGTGGACGGCAAGGCCATCGGCAACCTCGGCCACTACGAGGCCGAGTGGCATACCGACATGTCGTACAACGAGCGCACCCCCATCGGCAGCCTGCTCTACTCGCTGGAAGTGCCGCCCCAGGGCGGCGACACCGGTTTCTCCAACATGTATCTCGCATTCGAAACGCTGCCGGGCGAGCTGAAGCGCGCCGTCATCGGCAAGACCTGCCGGCACGACTCCAGCCGCAACAGCGTCGGCGAGCTGCGCAAGGGTTTCAAGGACGTGACCGACCCGCGCGAGGCGCCCGGCGCGGAGCACCCGATCGTGCGCACCCACCCGGCGACGCGCCGGAACGCCCTGTTCCTCGGACGCCGCCGCAACGCCTGGATCATCGGGCTGCCGCTGGCCGAATCCGAGGACCTGCTGAACCGGCTGTGGGCCCACGCCGGCAAGCCGGAGTTCGCGTGGTACCAGCAGTGGAAGGTGGGCGACCTCATCATGTGGGACAACCGCTCGGCAATGCACCGCCGGGATGCCTTCGACCCGAATTCGCGCAGGTTGATGCACCGGACGCAGATCAAGGGCGACCGCCCGTTCTTCGATCCTGCCACGCTGACCGCATGATCGGCTGCGCCGCGCGTTGAACGGCCTCTTATAGTGCCGGTGTCGTCGCGCCCATACCGGGCAAGCCGTTCCAACGCGCGGAGATAAACCGGCGATTAGGGCGCGGGAGCCGCGGCTCCCGCGCCCTGGGCGTCCGGATTGATCGCTATTTCCGCGGGGCGCCGGCGCCGATCGTGTCCAGCGCCGCCTTCTGCATCTCGAGCGTCTTGATGGTCATCTGCAGAAAACCGACCTGCATGGTGAGCCAGGTCTCCACCGCCTTCAGCTCGGCGATCTTCTTCTGGACCTCTTCGACGCTGACCGTGGGCATGCCCATGCCGGGCATGGGATAGGACATCGGGTTCCACATCTGCTGCATGAACTCGAGCCAGTCCTTCGGCAGATCGGGTTGCTGTGCCATGTTCGCTCCGTCCGGATAACTCATTCAGTCTACTCGCTCGACCCGGATCGCGGCACCTTGTTTCACCTTCGCCAGTTGCCGCGGGTCGCCCTCGATCTTCCCGAGCACGTTGCAGCGAGTCACCAGGCGGCATTCGTCGCCTTTCGAAACGGGGGTCGGACCGAACGGCAACGCGAGCGCGCTCCCCTGCACCCAGAAGCAAACGGTCCCGGCATCGACTACCTGCAGCGCATCGGGTTCCGGCGCGATTTTCACCGGCAACTCGAAATAGACTTCCTCGCCCCACGTGCAGGCGCTGGCCTCGCAGGGGAGAGCCGCAACCAGTTGTTTTACCGAAGGAGTTTCACGCAAGTTAGCGATCACTTCACCGCCCTTCCAGGCGATGCGGATGCGCGGCATTGCGTGAGAGAAAAAGCGCCGCTCAGTCGAGCGGCAGGGGGAAGGCGCTGGTCGTGCGGACGGCCGCGGTTCGCATCGGCGCCGGCACGGCCGGGCCCAACGGCTGGGACACCACCTGCTGCAGCCGCTGCTTCACCCCCAGCACCTTGTTGGTGTACTGATCCTCGGTATCGTCGAGGGCGCCGTTGTACATCTGCAGCGCGCTGCCGAGGTTGCCGGTGATGCGGATGTATTCCCTGAGGATCCGGGCGCCGACGTGAATGTTGGTCGCGGGGTCGTACACCGCCTCCGGGCCGCCGAACTCGTTCAGCTTGTCGCCATGGTACTTCGGGATGATCTGCATCAGCCCCTTGGCGCCGGCCACGCTCTCGGCGATCGGGTTGAAGCTGGATTCGACCGAGATCACGGCGATGATCAGCAGGGGATCGAGCTGGAATTCGCGGCCGGCCTGGTGCGCCACGGCGACCAGGTCGAAAGCGACCTCCTGGGACACCCGGTAGCGCTTGGCCACGTACTCGGACAGGGCGCGGTAGCGGGCCTCCTCGACCGGCGTCAGCGCCACGGGCTCCCGGCTGGAGCCTTTGTCCGCGGCCTGCGCGGCATGCGGCTGCTGCGCCGACTCGCCGAACAGGATTTGCCCGTACTGGCTCTCGACGATGAGCGCCAGCGCAGCCACGCTGGCGGCAAGAGCCAGAACGGATACGAGTCTGCGGGACCACTGGGCAATGGAACCTGCTTCCATGCCCTGCAGACCGCCTGAGTTGATGCTGCCTATACGCACGATGACTGCCTTTCCCTTGTTCCGGCACTTCGGTTGCGCCGGCCAGGTAGTGGATCGCCGTGGCAGCAACACCCCTCGTCTTAGAACAGGTCCGGTTCCAACCACTATAAGTTGTGGCACTCGTAAGGAAACGGGCTAATTCTAGTGGCTCGGGTACGTGCCTGCAACGTTTTTGTCACAGAAAACAGGTACCTGGACCCTCGAGACGAGGGAATTGATGCACAGCGGAACGGCCGAATTCTGCTTGTTTACCTTTGTTTTGTCAACGTATTTTACAAAACAACAGGTTACGATGCTGCTCCGCAATATCCTTCGGCATTTTATGAACGCAGGATTGGACCAGAGAGAGTCGATCCGGTTCCGGAAATAGTTACTTATACTATTTAAAACAATAGGTTAAATTAATTACTTCCCTCTCGAAACTGGTCATCGGCCGCCGCGGCCCCGGGATGACGCTCGCGCCAGGCCCGAAGCGACTCTTGATACCGCTCCAGGGCGTCGGAGTAGCGATCGAAAACGCAGGGCGTGCAGCCCCCGCCGCAGCATTCCCCCGGCGCCGGTTCCCGGGGAGGAAGGGGTGGCGGGTCGTCAACCACCGGATCCGCTCCCCCACCCGGCTGGCGCCGGATGGGCGGGAAAGCGGCGCCTGAACTCGGCCAGCATGGCGTCGGCGTCGGCCGCCCGCTCCTGCCGCCTGAGTTCGGCGATGCGTTCCAGCCACTTCTGCGGCGGCGCGCTCTCGTAGCCCTGCCAGACCGGGGGACGGGCATCTGCCGCCGCTGCGGCTTCCTTGCGCGGCTCGGATGCCATCAGCCTGGATGGCGCTGATCTCGCGGCAGAGGCGGCGGCCGCGGGCGCTGCACTGCGCTCGGCAGTCGCCGGCGCGGAGGCCGCCACGTCTTCGGCCGGAGCGGCCTGCCGAGCGACCGCACGCCGTTCCTCCGGGGCAGCCGCATCCCGGAACGGCTGCGGTTGCGGCCGACCAGCCGAGTCCGCTTGCGTCACCGCCCCTGCCCCCTGCTGCGCGGATGCCGGACCGGCTTCGCCCGGCGCATTGCGGGCCAGGCTGCCGCTGGCGCCCGGGGCGCCTGCGGGAGCGTCCCGGCGCGACTCGACGATGCTGGTCGGCGCGGGCGCAGACGGGGACGGGCGCGGCCGTTCGGCTTCGGCCTGGGCCGGCGCGGACCGCGCCGGCTCGGAAGCGGGCGGCGCGGCAGGTCGCGGCTGCGGCTGCGGCACCGGCTGCACGAGCTGCCCGCCGCCCTCCTCCCGCACCAGCGTCACCAGGCTCACGCTCA
>CAZOQY010000270.1:0-4604 GCA_964581835.1 uncultured Streptomycetaceae bacterium
CCTGCACGATTTCCGGGTGCATGGGGCAGGTGTACTGCGCGCCCTTGGGTGCAGCGGCGGGTGCGGGCGCCGGTTTGGGATGGAGATACTTCGCCGGGTCCGCCTTGAACGATTCCAGGCAGTGCTTGCTGCAGAAGTAATACGTCGTGCCGGCGTGCTCGAACGAGCCCGCCGCGGACTTCGGGTCCACCTTCATGCCGCAGACCGGGTCCGTTGCCTGGACGGCGGCAGGCGCCGCAGCGGGCGCCAGCTTCGCGAGATACTGCCCGGGATTATTCCGGAACATCTCCAGGCAGCCGTCGCAGCAGAAATAGTAGGTCTTGCCGCCATGCTGCAGCGAGTCCTTCGCGGTCGCGGGGTCGACTTTCATCCCGCAGACCGGGTCGATGGTCTGTCCGGCGGCGTTGCCGCCTCCGCAGCAGGCGTGTGCGTGGCGAGAGTGATGATCGTGTGGTCCGTGATTCATGGCGTGCTCCGCGTTGATCTAGTCACTGCCGCAGTGTAAAGTCCGTACTTCAGTACGGAGTCAAGGGGGTATCCATGTCGAGTGTGGAATTCACCATAGGGGACGTCGCGGACGCCGCCGGCGTCGGGGTCGAGACCATCCGGTATTACGAACGGCGCGGGCTGGTGCCGCAGCCGGGCCGCGCGATGGGGGGCTACCGGCGCTACGGGCGGGGCCACGTGGACCGCATCCGCTTCATCAAGCGTGCGCAGGCGCTCGGCTTCAGCCTGGAGGAGGTGGCGACCCTGCTCGAGCTGGAGGACGGCACCGACCGCAAGAGCATCCGCCGCATCGCCGGCGCGCGGCTGGAGGAGACGCGACGACGCATCGCGGATCTGAAGCGTATCGAGCATGCACTGGCTCACCTGCTGCACGACTGCGAGGCGTATGCCAAGGCCCATCGCTGCCCCATCATTGCGGCGATCGCCGGCGGCTCGGACTGACGCGTTCAATTTTTTCCCTCCTGTGCCAACCGCACCTCGCAAAATCCCTGCGATTGGACGCCCAGCGACTCGTTGAACTTGCTGGTCATGTTCTGGAACGCGACCAGCGCGGCGAGCTCGACGACCGCGTCCTCGCTGAAGTGGCGGCGCAGACTCCCGATCAGCGCCGCGCTGCTGCGGCTGTCGGTGACGGTCTCCGCGAAATCGAGCGCACCGTAGAGCATGGAAAGCGCGGCAAACACGCGAGGCGTCCTGCTCCAGAGGCGCGACGGCGCGAGTTCCCGGCCGCAGCGCCGGCGTTGCAACCACAGGATGATCTTCACGTACCAGGGCAGCAGGGTGTCCGGCGTGTTGCCAACGTAACTCATTGCGTTCCTTTAGCTGTCCGAACTTGGGTCTTTACCCGAGTGGACGCCTTGCGGTCATGGGAATGCTCCCGGGACTTTGACCGGACCTGTTGGCTGTCTGTTTTCAAGGCGTCGGCCATTCCATCCAGCATTCCGCCGGCCAGTTCAGCAAAGCGCGTGCCGACACTGCGTGTGGTTTGGAAGCCGGCGCGGGCGCTGACGGCCATCACCGAACCCATGCTCGTCGAGAATTCGGAAAGGGTCGCCGCGACCTTCGCGCCAGTATCGGTGCCTGCGCGCTGTGCGTGGGTCACGATGTCGCGCAGTTCCCGCTGGACCTTGATTTGCGCGCTGTTCGCCGCCTTGCCGACGGTGGACAGGAAATCCTTCTCCATGCGCCGTACGTTGTCGAGCGCGCGGCGCAACTCGTGATCGTTCAAATCGCGGGAGCGCGCAATCAACTCGCGCAGGGTGAGATGGGCTGCTTCTGCAGCCTTGCCGACCGCCTCATCGAGGCCTGCAAAAGCCTGCGACAGCGCCGCTCGCATGTCTCCCGACCGTCTGGCCGCTCCTGTTGCGATGCCTTCCGTCATCGCTTTCACCACCACCTTTATTTCCGAGGGGTCCAGCGAACGGTCGCGCAGCGCCTTCAGGGTGAGGTTGCGCACGGTCTCGCGTATGCCTGCATCGCGGCGGGTGGCGGCGTCCGCGCCGCGCCTGATACTTGCGACGGAAAGTCTGGTTCTGGCCATGTCGTTCTCCTTTTTTGCCTTTTGTCGATTCATGCCGGCCGTTCCACTACAGCCTGCCCGAACGCAGGATGGCAACCGCCCACCAGAGGCCGAGGGCGGCAGCTATGGCGTAGCCAGCAAGTCCGAGCAGGGGAATCCCCTCGAGATGCGGCCCGACGTGCGCGGTCATTGCAATCGATGAGGCGATGACGATCGCGGCAATGATCAGGCTGAAACTCAGCCGGTTGCTCGCCCGGTCGATGTGCCGTTGCACATCTTCCAGGTGCTCGTGCCGGATGCGTATCGTGGCCTCGCCCTTCTGAAACTGGCGCATGCCCTTTGCAAGCATTTCCGGCAGCCCGAGCGCGAGCAACTTGAGTGCGTTCGTCGCCCGATAGGCCTTGACCATGCCAGACGTCATGTTCAGCTCTGGCAGAAAATGTTTCCCGAGCATGCGCGGGGTATAACTCTGCAACGCCGTGATCATGTTGAATGCCGGATCTAGCGCACTCGCCTGCGCTTCAATCACCATGAATGCTTTGATCACGAGTAACCACTCTCTGGGCAGGCGAATCTGATAGTGCTGACCCAGTTGGATGAACTGCCGGAGGATCTCGCCGAATGAATAGGCGTGGGCGGACAGGGAATAGTACTGCTCCATCGACTTGCTGAGATCCCGCGCGAACGCGTCGCGGTCAACGGTGCCTGCGGCGACGCCCATCTCGAAGTAGAGATCGGCCATGGCTTCCGCGTCGCGCGTGACTACGGAGAGAACGAGCAGCCTCAGGTTCTCCTGATCGCGCGGCGAGAGACGCCCGACGATGCCGAAATCATGGAAGCACAGCCGGCCATCGTGCATGACGAAGACGTTGCCGGGATGGGGGTCGCCGTGGAAGAAACCATGCTCGAAGATCTGAGTGAGGAAAATCCTCGCGAGCATCCCGGCCAGCCGCTGCATTTCGTCAGCGTCCCCGGAGTGCTCGCTCGCGTGATGGCCGGAACTGAATTCCTGGGTGAGCACGCGCGAGGTGCTCAGGTCCCAGAAGATGCGGGGAATGAAGACCGAAGCATCGTCGCGGAAGTTTTCGCCGAATCGCTCGGCGTTGTGACCTTCGAGGCGAAAATCGAGTTCCTTGACGATCGTTCCAGCGAATTCCTCGACGAGGCCCACCGGATCGTAGCGGCGGCTTTCGGGCGCGTAGCGCTGCAGCAGCCGCGCAAGTGTGAACAGGATCTCCAGGTCGGCGTGGACGACCTTCTCGATATCGGGGCGCTGCACCTTGACGATGGCGGCGGTCCCGTCGAGTAGCTTCGCGGTGTGGACTTGCGCAACGGACGCCGCCGCCAGCGGCTCATTGTCGAAAGCAGCGAACAATTCATTCACGGGGCGTCCCAGTTCCTGCTCGATGATCTGCCGCGCCTGTGAGGGCGGGAACGCCGGGACTGCTTCCTGCAGTTTTTGCAGTTCCGTAATGATTTCCTGTGGGAACAGATCCTGACGCACGCTCAGGATCTGGCCGAACTTGACGAAGGTCGGCCCGAGCTCTTCCAGGGCGACGCGCAGGCGTTCGGCACTGGTTAGCGTTGAAGAGGATGCCGGTGGCGATCCGGCGGGCAGAAAACCGCGCAGTCGCAGGCGTTCGGCGTAATGCCCCCAACCATGCGCGGCCAGCACGCCCATGATGGCGCCCGCGCGCCGCAGATTGCCCTGCGAGAAAACCTGCCGGGGTAGGTCCTGCGAGTCCACTCTGGGCTCCTTCGGCGCCGTTATCTGCTGTGAAAGAAGTTATAGAGAGGCACGAATACCATGCCGAAGCGCATCATCAGGAAAAACAATCCACCCCAGAGCAGGAACGACAGCAGTGATTTGATGCTTTCCGGGTCCATGAGGATCCCCTTGTCGCTAGTTCAGTTGCCAGCGAAAAGTGCGGGGCGCGGATTCGCCGGGACGCGTGATGCGCAACTCGATCGCTTGCGGCCGCGGCGAAACGGGCTTGAACCGCAGCACGCCCTCACGGTGATGCCCGCCGGGACCGGCGCCGTCCCATGCGACAGGGGCGTATTTGACGCCTGTTGCGTCCAGCAGGACTGCGGTTTTTACCAGGTCGTCGCTCAGATCCGCGCTATGGGTGTCGAGCACGATCCTGAAGTCCCAGCTTTTGACGCCGGCGGAAAGGTTCTGGGGAGTTACAGCGACGGTCACACCGCGGTCACTGCTCTTCTGTGTGCCCAGTTCCGCGGCGGTCACTGGAAATGCAATGACTGCAGCGAGCAGGCACGCCGAAGTCCCTCGTAACAAACGTGCAATCAAGCGTGAGCGCATTGTGCGTGCTCCTGTGTGGCGTTCCAGAGTTTGTTTCCGATGCAGGCGATACCGGCGGTGTTGAATGCAAGGCCGACCCGGAAAAACTCCATGGTACTGGGTCGCGAATGTCACAACGCCGGTCGCTCCGAGCACCGGCGCGACGTTTGCGTATGTATACATGGTGGCATTTGTCCGCTACTTCGCCGGCGCCGGTTGCATCATCTGCTGATGCTGCATCATCTGCTCCATCATCATCTGCATCATGTCCATGCG
>CAZOQY010000271.1:0-2130 GCA_964581835.1 uncultured Streptomycetaceae bacterium
CCGGCCGCCAGCGTGCCGATGTCGCCGGACAGCTCGCCGCCTTCCTCGATCGCCAGCCGGCCGTAGCGAATCTTGCCGGTGACCTTGCCGCCGGCGTGGATGACGAGCTGCTTGCGGGCGGTCAGCTCGCCCTCGAAGCGGCCGTGGACCTCCGCGATGTCGATTCCGGCCGTGCCCTGGAACACGCCCTGCTCGGCGATCTGGATCACGCGGCTGTCCATCGAGGCCTCGACCCGGCCTTCGACCACCAGCGTGTCGCAATCGGTGATTTCGACGCCCTTCAGCTTGATGTCGGGCCCGACGATCAACTTGCTGCCCTTGCCGTCGGCGTTGCGGACCGGTGCCGCGGCTACCGGCGCGTTGCCGGGCGCTGCTTCCGCCTGCTGTGGGCGTTGACCGGATGGCGCGGGCGACTGTCCCGGCACGGCTGGCCGGACATCCTTGCGGGGAAGCTCTTCCTTCTTGCCGAACAAACCTTCGCTTTTGAACATGGTCGCGTCTCCTGGGCCGGGTTGATATCACGCAGATCCTGAGCAAGTGACGTGCCATGCGGCGCAGGTTCCGCTTTTTCCTGTGAAACGGGCGCACGAGCCGCGATGGCGGTGGCGGTGATTGTCGTTTCGTGGCGACGCGATATCGAGCGCCCGTTTCAACGGATTGATTTACTGCGGCTACCTTTGTATCCACGCAGCGACGCGTGCGACGTACAAAAAACGCGGCGGGGTTAGCCGCCGCGTTGAAAAGGCCGCTTGCGCAGCCTTTGCTTTGACCGGGGGGAGGAGGGGACCCCGGCCGAAGACGAAGCGTTTGCTTAGTGCCGCAGGCTCGGCTTCATGAAGGAGTGGCCGATGTCGGCGAACTTCTCCTTCACCCACAGGAACACCTCGGCGATTTGCTCGGCCTGGTGCAGCGCCTTGACCGCGTCCTGGCGGTCGGCTTCGCTCATCTGCACGCTCTCAAGGCGCGCATAAATGCCTGAATTGAGACCTTTTTGGTTAGCATTTCTCATGTTACTTTTCCTTTCACAGCCCTTACCGGGGCTCGAGCGGTGCAACAAATAAGTCATACATCCTACTGAAGTTGCTTGCAAGTATAGACCAGGGTGATGATGATATGTTGCATCGCAATAGATGATATATAATCATCCGTCAGATTAGATTAACTAACTCATATGTCCGGCCGACTGCCCCCGCTCAATGCCTTGAAGGCTTTCGAGGCCACCGCGCGCCTGCTGAGTGTGAAAAAAGCCGCACTCGAGTTGAACGTCACGCCCGCGGCGGTGAGCCACCAGATCAAGGCGCTGGAGGAGCATCTCGGGGTGCAGCTGTTCCTGCGGCACAACCGCGCGCTGGAACTGACCGACGTGGCGCAGGCCTGCCTGCCCAAGCTGCGCGAGGGGTTCGACAACCTGGTGCAGGCGATGGAGCGGCTGCGCGCGCACAAGGGCGGGGGCATGCTGATGGTGAGCGCGGCGCCGTCGTTCGCCGCGCGCTGGCTGATGCCGCGCCTGCATCGTTTCCTGGAAGCGCAGCCCGAGGTGGACGTGCGCATATCCGCCCGGCTGCGCCAGACTTCGCAGGGCGCGCGCAAGGGCGCGGCGGCGGAACTCGCCTCGGTCGATGCCTGGCTGGCCGATTCCGACGTGGCGATACTCTACGGCCGCGGCGATTACCCGGGCTTCCAGGTGGACAAGCTGATCGCGCTCACGGTCACGCCGATCTGCAGCCCGCGCCTGGTGACGCATCCCCAGCACCCGCTGCTGCGGCCGGCGGACCTGAAGCACCACCTGCTGCTGCACGACGACACCGGCGAGCTCTACGACGGGGTGTCGTTCTGGGACGTGTGGCTGGAAGCCGCCGGCATCGACGGCGTGGATCTGCGCCGCGGGCCGCATTTCAGCCACGCCGTGCTGGCGTTCGAAGCCGCGGTCGAGGGGCACGGCGTCGTGGCCACGATGCCGGTGCTGGCGGAATCGGACCTGCATGCCGTGCGGCTGGTGACGCCGTTCGCGCTGCGCGTGCCGCTCGCGTCCGCTTATTATCTGGTGTGCAGCGAGGAGGCCGCGAAGCGCCCGGCGGTCGCCGCGTTCAGGCAGTGGTTGCTGGAGGAGGCGGCCCGCGAGTCGGATGA
>CAZOQY010000271.1:2230-4586 GCA_964581835.1 uncultured Streptomycetaceae bacterium
GTCGTTGATCGGCAGGTTGATGAGCGCTGCGAGCAGGCCCAGCGCGATGGTGATCCACCACATCAGCCGGTAGGAGCCGGTGCTGTCGAAGAGGTAGGCGGCTATCCAGACCCCGAGGAAGCTGCCGACCTGGTGGAACAGGAAGGCTATGCCGGTCAGCGTGGCGAGGTACTTCACCCCGAAGATCTGCGCGATCAGGCCGCTCGTGACCGGCACCGTGCCGAGCCAGAGGAAGCCGATCGCGGCGGCGAACAGGTACACGGAGAACGGGGCGAGCGGCAGCATGATGAAGATCGCGAATACCGCGGCGCGCGTGAAGTAGAGCGCCGAGAGCACGTACTTCTTGGTGTAGTGCTGCCCGAGCCAGCCCCACATATAAGTGCCGAAGATATTGAACAGCCCGATCAGCGCCAGTGCCATCATGCCGGTCTCCGGCGTCATGCGCTGGTCGATGAGGTAGGCGGGGAAGTGCACCGAGATGAACATCAGCTGGAAGCCGCACACGAAATAGCCCGAGCACAGCAGCATGTAGCCGTTGTGGCCGAATGCTTCGCGCAATGCCTCCGGGATCGACTGCTTGCTCGACTCCACCCGCGCGCCGACGTTTTCCGCGAGCGCGGTGGCGAGCGGCAGAATCAGGAACAGCGTCGCCGCGCCGACGAGCAGCGCGTTCTGCCAGCCGAGGTGCGTAATCAGTGCCTGGCCGTAGGGCACCATCAGGAACTGTCCGAATGAACCCGCGGCCCCGGCAATGCCCAGGACGACGGTGCGCTTCTCGGCGGGGAACGCGCGACCGATGACGCCGAATACGGTGGCGAAACCGCTGCACGAAAGCCCTATGCCGACCAGCAGCCCGGCACTCAGGCTGAATTCCCACCCGGTCGCGGGGTGCGCCATCAGCGCCATGCCGAGCGCGTAGAGCAGGGTTCCCCCGATGAGCGCCCTGGCGGCGCCGAATTTGTCGGCGATCATGCCGGCAAACGGCGTGGCGATCCCGTAGACCAGGTTCTGGATCGCGAGCGCGATGGCGAACGTCTGCCGGCTCCAGCCGAGATCGAGCGTCATCGGCTGCAGGTACAGACCGAAACTGTGCCGGGTGCCGAGCGACAGCGTGAGGATGATGCCGCCGCAGACGAGGACGACGAGCGGCGTGCGCCAGTTCGAGGAGGACATCACGCGTAGTTTAACGCATCGCGTCGCGCGCAGTTGACGCTGGCCCGGGTAACGACGACAATACGCCCCCTCGCGAATGGTCGGCTGGCATCGGCGGCCGCGAGCGCGGTCCCGCGCAGTCAGTATCGCGCAGCAAGTACCGAGTGGGTCGCTAGCTCAACTGGTAGAGCAATGGACTCTTAATCCGGAGGTTCGGGGTTCGAGTCCCCGGCGGCCTACCACTCCTTGATCGGGACGCAGCGCGCCCGATCAAGTCTGCCGGATCGAACGGACGGCAGCATCAGCGCGCAAGCGGCTGTTGCAGGAGATTCGCGGCCTTGCCGGACCGCCGTTCATCCGGCAGGCGGCGGACGTGCTCCCCCATTCGCAGTAAAATTAATAAATCCGGGGACAGCGTCCCGGATTTATTCAGGGTGTGGCGCAGCTGGGTAGCGCGCGTGCCTTGGGCGCACGAGGTCGTGAGTTCGAATCTCACCACCCTGACCAGTCCCTGCCCGAGCCCGTCCACAGGTTCCGGCGGCATGACGGTTTTGTTACACTGCATCGCATGCCGCGCGAATATCTCGACATTCTCGAGCATTTGCTGGTTGCGCTTGCGGCGGGCGGCCTGATCGGCTTCGAGCGCAGCTACCACGGCCGGCCGGCCGGCTTCCGCACCCACACGCTGGTCTGCGTCGCGTCGAGCGCGCTGATGCTGGTGACGATGTACCAGGGCCAGTGGTATCCCGGTGAGTTCGCCGGGCGCGTGGCGCTCGACCCGACGCGGATGGCGCAGGGCATCATGACCGGCATCGGTTTTCTCGGCGCGGGCGTGATCTTCAAGGAAGGCCTGACCGTGCGTGGCCTCACCACGGCGGCCTCGATCTGGATCACTGCCGCGATCGGCATCCTCGCGGGCATCGGTTTCTACTTCCCGCTGATCGTGACCACCGTGTTGACGCTTGGCACGCTCTCCGTGTTTCGCTGGATCGAGGCCAAGGTGCCGGGCGAGTTCTACGCCCATCTCCTCCTGCGCGTCGCGCGCGAACCCGCGATGAGCGAGGATGAGTTGCGGCGCTTCCTCCTCGACCACGGCTTTTCCATCGCCAACCTGAACTACGCCGGCAACGCCGAGGCGCACTACCTGGAATACCAGATGGTGATCAAGGCCAGGGACGAGAAATACGCGCAGCGCCTGGCCGAA
>CAZOQY010000272.1:0-4581 GCA_964581835.1 uncultured Streptomycetaceae bacterium
GGAAGTGCACGAACTGGTCGCCAGCGGCCAGAAAATCGAAGCGATCAGGCTGGTGCGCGACCAGACCGGTCTCGGCCTCAAGGAGGCAAAGGAGCTGGTCGATCGTCTCGGGTAAACTCGCGGCATGGATACGCTCAAGCACCTCTTCGACAACAACCGCGACTGGGCCCGGCGCACCAGCCGCCAGGACACGGAGTTCTTCCACAAGCTCTCGCACCAGCAGGCGCCGGATTACCTGTGGATCGGCTGCTCGGACAGCCGCGTGCCCGCGAACGAGATCGTCGACCTGCTGCCGGGCGAGCTGTTCGTGCACCGCAACGTCGCCAACCTCGTCGTGCACACCGATCTCAACTGCCTGACGGTGATGCAGTTCGCGGTCGACATCCTCAAGGTGCGCCACATCATCGTCTGCGGGCATTACGGATGCAGCGGCGTCAATGCCGCGCTGCGTGGCGACCGCATCGGCCTCTCCGACAACTGGCTGCGCCACGTCCAGGACGTGCGCCAGAAGCATCTGAAAACGCTCACCGGCGCCGGCGGCGACGCGCACGACCGGCTGTGCGAGCTGAACGTCATCGAGCAGGTCGCCAACGTCGCCCAGACCACCATCGCCCGCGACGCCTGGGAGCGCGGGCAGGAACTGTCGGTTCACGGCTGGATCTACGGACTGCAGGACGGGCTGCTGCGCGACCTCAACACCACCGTCACCGCCACCGACGAGGCGCAGGCCGCCTACCAGACAGCGGTTTCAGCCCTGCCCTGAATCAGGCGCCCGCAGGGCCGGACCCCGTCACTCGTCACCCGTCACCCGTGGCCCGTCAGTGGTTTTACCGATAGCCAAGCCCGTAACAGAACTGTAGTATTTTCCGTGCCTAATCCGTGCTGTCCATAACAAGGAGGAGACCGTGCGTTCATTGACCCGCGTACTGCTTGCCGCCGCCATGGTGCTGTTCGGAGCCGCCGTCGGCGCCCAGCAGCAGATCACCATCGTGACGTCCTTCCCCAAGGACCTGACCGAGGTCTACAAGCGCGCCTTCGAGGCGAAGAATCCCGGCGTCAAGGTCGAGGTGCTGAATCGCGGCACCTCCTCCGGCATCGCGTTCGTGCGCGAAGCGCCGGCCGGCAACAAGCCCGACATCTTCTGGGCCTCCGCCCCGGATGCGTTCGAGGTGCTGGCGAAGGAGAACCTGCTCGAGAAATATAACGGCGCGAACCCCAAGGTGCCGGCCAGGATCGGCAACTACCCCATCAACGACCCCGAAGGCTACTACTACGGCCAGGCGCTTGCCGGTTACGGCCTCATGTGGAACACGCGCTACCTCAAGGCCAACAAGCTGCCCGAGCCGAAGGAATGGGTGGACCTGGTGAAGCCGGTCTATTTCGGCCACGTCTCCACCTCCTCGCCGTCCCGCTCCGGCACCACCCACCTGACGGTGGAGACCATCCTGCAGGGCGAAGGCTGGGAGAAGGGGTGGGAACAGATCCTGATGATCGCGGGCAACTGCGCCGCCATCACCGAACGCAGCTTCGGCGTGCCCGACGGCGTCAACAACGGCCAGTACGGCATCGGCCTCGTCATCGATTTCTTCGGCCTGTCGGCGAAATCCTCCGGCTTCCCGGTCGAGTTCGTCTACCCGTCGGTCACGGCTATCGTGCCCGCCAACATCGGGTTGATCGCCAACGCGAAGAACGGCGAACTGGCCAAGAAGTTCATCGCGTTCGCGTTGTCGGAAGACGGCCAGCAGTTGCTGTTCGACCCCAAGATCAGCCGTCTGCCGGTGCTGCCGTCCATGTACGCCAAGGCGCCGGCGGGCTATCCCAACCCGTTCGGCGGCAAGATCAAGCCCAAGGTGAATTTCGACTCCGGCCTGTCGCAAGGCCGTTACTACGTGGTGAACGGGATGTTCGACCAGATCATCACGTTCCGGCACAAGGAGCTGGTCGCGGCGACCAAGGCGATCCACGAGGCGACCGCGAAACTGGCCGGCAAGAAGAACGCGCAGGCGGAAAAGCTGCTGGCCGAAGCGCGCGAACTCGCCTTCAAGCCGATCGTGTCCGAGGAGAAATCGAAGGACAAGGAGTTCCTGGCCCTTTTCAGCCAGTCCAAGCGCGACGCGCAACGCACCAAGCAGCTGACCGGCCTCGAGCAGTACTGGAACTCGACCGCGCGCAAGAACTACCTCCAGGCCGCCGAGCTCGCCAATCAGGCGGCGGCGCTGACCAAGTAACAACTTCAATCAGCCACAGAGAACACAGAGTTCACAGAGGGAGCCCGGAACACCCGCCGCACCAGGAGCGCTCCGCCCTTCTCTGTGCTCTCTGTGCTCTCTGTGCTCTCTGTGCTCTCTGTGCCCTCTGTGGCTATAGTTTTTCGGGGTTGATCTGAATACCGCGACATTGGTTGGCAGCCTGCCCAAGCCCGCGGGCTATACCTGGCCGCAGGCGGCGGTCGCGCTCGCCATCGCCGCGTTCCTGCTCGTCTTCCTCATCGTCCCCGTCGTCACGGTCGTGTACGTCGCGTTCGCGGACGGCGCGGGCGGCGTCACGCTGTCGCACTTCACCACGTTCTTCAGCATCTCGCTCATGCACGAGTCGTTCTGGAACAGCATGTACGTGGGAGCGTGGAGTGTCGCGATCGCCACGCTCATCGCGGTGCCGCTCGCCTACTTCACGGTGCGCTTCGAGTTCCGCGGCTCCGCCATCATCCAGACGCTCGGCGTGCTGCCGCTCATCATGCCGCCGTTCGTCGGCGCGGTGGCGATGCAGTTGATCTTCGGCCGCAGCGGCGCGGTCAACCTGATGCTGAACGAGCACTTCGGCTTCACCATCCCGTTCATGGAGGGGCTGAACGGCGTCATTTTCGTCGAGGCGCTGCACTACTTCCCGTTCATCCTGATGAACCTGGTGGTGGCGCTGAACAACATCGACAGCTCGATGGAAGAATCGGCGCAGAACCTCGGCTCGAGCGGTTTCCGCCTGTTCCGCCGCATCGTCTTCCCGCTGGCGATGCCCGGCTACATCGCCGGCGCGGCGCTGGTGTTCATCAAGGTGTTCGACGACCTCGGCACGCCGCTGGTACTGAACGTCACCAACATGCTGGCGCCGCAGGCCTACCTGCGCATCACCTCGATCGGCATCGAAGACCCGATCGGCTACGTCGCCAGCGTGATCATGGTGATCGCCTCGCTTGCCGCGCTGTGGCTCGCGACCTGGGTCATGCGCGGCAAGGAATACGCGACGATGCAGCGCGGTTACGCGGGGCTCGCGAAACGCAGGCTCAACACCCGGCAATCGTTGCTGGCCTACGGCTGGATCTCGCTGGTGCTGCTGGTGGTGCTGGCGCCTCACCTCGGCATCCTGCTGCTGTCCTTCGCCAAGGTATGGAGCTTCAGCGTGCTGCCCGACGCCTACACCCTCGCCCACTACGCGACGGTGTTCCAGGACTCCCCGCGCATGATCTGGAACACGGCGCTGTTCTGCGGCATCGCCGCCACGCTCGACGTCGTGATCGCCACCGCGATCGCCTACATCATGCTGCGCACCAAAGTGCCCGGCCGCAACGCGCTCGACTTCACGGTCACCATCGCGCTGGCGATCCCCGGCGTCGTGCTGGGTATCGGCTACCTGCGCACTTTCAGGGGCATCGAGATCCCGTTTACCGACGGCGAACTGCTGACCTCGTCCTGGATCCTGATCGCGATCGCCTACACGGTGCGGCGCCTGCCCTACGCCCTGCGCTCGTGCGTGGCGGCGCTGCAGCAGATGCACGTCTCGCTCGAGGAAGCCGCCGAAAACCTCGGCGCCTCCAAGGGCCGCACCATCTGGCGCATCGTCGTGCCGCTGATGGCGGGCGGCATGATGGCGGGCTTCATCACCAGCTTCATGACCGCCGCAGTCGAGCTTTCCACCACCATCATGCTGGTCTCCTCGCAGAACGACGCGCCGATGTCGTACGGCATCTACCTCTACATGCAGAGCGCCGCCGGGCGCGGACCCGGCGCCGCGCTGGGCGTGCTGGCCGTGGTGCTGGTCGCGATCGGCACCTATCTCTCCTACCGCGCGCTCGGCAACCGGGCGCAGGACGCGCGCGAAGCGCAACGAATGGCGTAATCACCACGGACAGCCCATGGAAACGTTCAAGAAAGTACCGGTGGATTTCGAGCGGGTGTCGCTCGCCTACGGCAAAACGCAGGTGCTGACCGACGTCTCCATCGCCATCCAGCCGGGCGAGTTCTTCGCGCTGCTGGGCCCTTCCGGCTCGGGGAAATCCACGCTGCTGCGGTTGCTGGCCGGCTTCCTCCACCCCCTGTCCGGCGCGATCAGGGTGGGCGGCGAGGACGTGACGCGCGTGCCGCCGTGGAAGCGCGACATCGGCATGGTGTTCCAGAACTACGCGCTGTGGCCGCACATGACGGTGCGCAGGAACGTGGCGTTCGGCCTGGAAGAGCGCAGGCTGCCGCGCGCGGAAATCGACCGCCGCGTCGCCGCCGCGCTGGAACTGGTCGGCCTCGGTGAGTACGGCGAGCGCCGGCCCGGCCAGCTCTCCGGCGGCCAGCAGCAGCGGGTCGGCATCGCCCGGGC
>CAZOQY010000273.1:0-4577 GCA_964581835.1 uncultured Streptomycetaceae bacterium
ATGCGGCCGAAGTGGTCGCGGTCGGGAAAGACCTCGTCCTGGTTGGGCAGGTTGGCGCCGCCCGAGTCCACCAGGTAGATGCAGGGCAGGTGGTTCTGCAGCGCCACCTCCTGCGCGCGCAGGTGCTTCTTCACGGTGAGCGGGTAGTAGGTGCCGCCTTTCACCGTGGCGTCGTTGGCGACGATGACGCAGTCGCGCCCGCTCACCCGGCCGATGCCGGTCACGAGGCCGGCCGCCGGCACCGGCTCGCCGTAGACTTCCCACGCCGCCAGCGGCGAGAGTTCGAAGAAGGCGGCGCCGGGATCGAGCAGCGCGGCGACGCGCTCGCGCGCCAGCAGCTTGCCGCGGCCCTGGTGTTTCTTCTTCGCCGTGTCGCCGCCGCCGACCCGCGCCAGCGCCAGGCGCTCGTTCAGTTCCGCGACGCGGGCGCGCATGGCATCCGCCGCGGACTTGAACTCCGCGCTGGAGGTTTTCAGTTTCGACTTGATCGCCGCCATTTCAGGTCCAAAACTTCAAATCAGCCACAGAGAGCACAGAGAGCACAGAGAACGACGAATGAATGAACAGCGCAAGTAATCGGTGCTTTCCTCTGTGAACTCTGTGTTCTCTGTGGCTAATGATTTTTGCTGTTGCGTATTAAAGTTTCGCGAGTTCGGCCTCGTAGGCCGCAAGCGCCGCGTCATCGAAGCAGGCGAATACGACTTGTGCGGGCAGCTCGTTGGCGGCGACGAAGTCCGCGCACTCGCGTACCGCGATCTTCACGGCCTCGCCCAGCGGGTAGCCGTAAACGCCGCAACTGATCGCGGGGAAGGCGATGCTCCGGATACCGTTCGCGCGAGCGAGCCCGAGGCTCTCGCGATAGCACGAGGCGAGAAACGCCGGCTCACCGCGCCGGCCGCCACTCCACACCGGGCCGACGGTGTGTATCACGTGCTTCGCGGGCAGCCGGTAGCCTTGCGTGATCTTCGCCTGCCCGGTCGGGCAGCCGCCCAGCGCGCGGCATTCCTCCTTGAGCTGCGGGCCCGCCGCGCGGTGAATCGCGCCGTCGACGCCGCCGCCGCCCAGCAGCATCGTGTTCGCGGCATTGACGATGGCGTCCACCGCGAGCGTCACGATGTCGACCTGCCTGGCTTCCAGCCTGGACATGCCGTCACCACTTTGACTGCAGCCACTTGTCCACCTGGTCGAGGCGGTCGGAGCCCCAGAACGGCTCGCCGTCGACCACGATGTAGGGCGAGCCGAACACGCCGCGCTCGATGGCCGAGTCCACCTCGGTCTTCAGCCGTTCCTTCACCGCGGGGTCGTTCAACGCCTGGCCGAGCTCGTTCTTGTCCACGCCCAGCCTGGCGGCGACGTTGCCGGTCACCTCCGGGTTGGAAATGTCGCGATCCTCGGCGAAATAGGCGTGGTAGAGCGCCTGCGCCAGTTGTTTCGCGAGCGCGGGATCCTTGTCGCCTACCCAGTAGAAGGCGCGGGAAGGCGCGGTGGCGCCGATGGGAAACTTCGACGGCAGTTTGAACGGCACCCTGAACAGGCGCGCGCTGCGGGCAAGATCGTGCGCGGCGTAGCTGCCTTTCAGCGGGATCGTCGGCAGTGGCTGGCCGCCGGTGATCTTGAACACCGCCCCGAGCAGGATCGGGCGCCAGGTCACGCTGCGGCCGTGTTTCGCGGCGAGCTCGTCTATCTTCGCCGCGGCGAAATAGCCGTAGGGAGAGGAAAAATCGAAGTAGAAATCGATGGGATTGGCCATGTCGGCTCCCGTGGGCTAATCGAAGCGCTCCAGCGCGATGGCGGTCGCCTCGCCGCCGCCGATGCACAGTGCCGCAATGCCGCGTTTCTTCCCGTATTTCTCCAGCGCGGCGAGCAGCGTCACCATGATGCGCGCGCCGGAAGCGCCGAGCGGGTGGCCCAGCGCGCAGGCGCCCCCATGCACGTTGACCCTGTCGTGCGGGAGTTCCAGGTCGTGCATCGCCGCCATCGCCACCACCGCGAACGCCTCGTTGATCTCGAACAGGTCGGTGGTCTTCGCGTCCCAGCCGGTTTTCCCGAACAGCTTGCGGATGGCGCCGACCGGCGCCGTCGTGAACCATTGGGGTTCCTGCGAGTGCGTGCTGGTGCCGGCGATTTTCGCCAGCGGCGCCGCGCCGCGCCGCCTTGCTTCGGACAGCCGCATCAGCACCAGCGCCGCCGCGCCGTCCGAAATCGAGCTCGAATTGGCGGGCGTGACGGTGCCGTCTTTCCGGAAGGCGGGCTTCAGTTGCGGGATCTTGTCGAGGTTGGCCTTGAGCGGCTGCTCGTCCTGGCCGACGGTCGTCGCGTTTTTTCCGGCCGCGACGGAGACCGGCGCAATCTCCTTCGCGAAACTGCCATCCTGGATGGCCCGTTGCGCGCGTTGCAGCGAGGTGATGGCGTAGCGGTCCTGGGCCTCGCGCGAGAACCGGTACTGATCGGCGCAGTCCTCGGCGAAGGTGCCCATCAGCCGCCCGCGGTCGTAGGCGTCCTCCAGCCCGTCGAGGAACATGTGGTCTTTCACTTCGCCATGACCGAGGCGCAGGCCGGCCCGTGCCTTGGGCAACAGGTAGGGGGCGTTCGACATGCTTTCCATGCCGCCCGCGACCATCACGCGGTTGACGTCCAGCGCGAGCATGTCGTGCGCCATCATCGCCGCTTTCATGCCGGAGCCGCACACCTTGTTGATGGTGGTGCAGCCGGCCGACGCTGGCAGCCCGGCCCCGATCGCAGCCTGGCGCGCGGGGGCCTGGCCCAAGCCGGCGGGCAGCACGTTGCCCATGACCACTTCCTGCACTTCCTCCGGCCTGACCCCGGACCGCTCGACCGCGGCGCGGATGGCCGCAGCTCCCAGAGCCGGCGCGGACAGCGACTTCAGGTCGCCCATGAATGCGCCCATGGGCGTGCGGGCCGAACCGACGATGACGATGGGGTCGTCGCTCACGTTCATTCCTTTCAGTCGCGCAATGCCGCCAGCCGGTCGAGCGCCTCCAGCGTCTCGGCTTCCAGCGCGGCCACCAGCCCGGCCGCGGGCAGTTCGCGGGACAGCGGCGCGGCCTGGCCGGCATACATCGCGACGAAGTCCGGGTTGCCCGCCTTCGCCGCCGCTGCCCGCAACGGGACGGTGAGAGCATTCTGCGCCGGGAACGGCAGTTGCGGCGCCGCGCGCTCGTGCATCTCGCGCAGGAAGCGGTTGGCGATGGCGCGGGCGGGCTTGCCGGAGAATTTTTCGGTAACGAGCGTGGCGTCTTCCTTCGAGCCGAGAATTCCGTCCTTGTGCGGGCGCGGCGCGCCGCTTTCGGGACAAGGGACGAACGCGGTGCCCAGCCAAGCGGCCTGCGCGCCGAGGGCCAGCGCCGCGGCGATGCCCGCGCCGTCCATGATGCCGCCGGCGGCCACGACCGGCGTTTTCACGTTGCGCACGATCATGCGCACCAGGGCCAGCGTGCCGGTCATCGAATCGTACGGGTTGCGCAGGTAGCTGCCGCGATGGCCGCCCGCCTCGGCACCCTGCGCGACGATGAAATCCACGCCCAGCGCTTCCAGGTGGCGCGCCTCGGCGACGCAATTGGCGCTGCCGCCGACTTTCACGCCGAGCCCCTGCAGCCTGCGCACGCGCTCGGCCGGCAGGTCGCCAAGATGGAACGTGAACACGGCGGGGCGGATTTCTTCGACGGCGCGCAACTGCGCTTCGAGGTCCGGGGCGTACGGCGCGCGCACCGGGTCGGGCGGCGGCAGGCCCAGCGCCTGGTAGTAGCCGGCGACCGCGTCCAGCGCGCCGCGCTGCGCCGTGGCGTCCACCGCGGCGGGCTGTTTCGAGACGAACAGGTTCACGTTGAAAGGCAGGTGAGTGTGCGCTCGCACCGCTTCGGCGTCCCGCTGCATCGCCTCCGGCTGGGTATAGGCGGAACCGAAGGAACCGAGCGCGCCCGCCCGGCTCACCGCCGCGACCAGCGCAGGGGTGGACGTGCCCGGCATGGGCGCCTGGACGATCGGCAGGCGGATGCCCAGCCGGTCGCAGAGCGGGGTGTGCAATTTGGCCATTTTCTCTTTGTTATCAGAGTTGGTTAGTGGTCACTTCAGGATACCGGGCACCCATGCCCGGAATCCTGAAAATGAAATTCCGATGACAGGTTCTTCGTTAATGAAATCGGCGCGATGTCCCATTAGCGTGTCTCGTCGTAAAGCTCCCGGCCTATGAGCCACCGTCTGATTTCAGATGTCCCAGCGCCGATTTCATAAAGTTTCGCGTCGCGCAGCAGCCGGCCGGTGGGCGCGTCGTTCATGTAGCCCATGCCGCCCAGGCACTGGATGGCTTCGAGCGCCATCCAGGTCGCTTTCTCCGCCGCGAACAGGATCGCGCCGGCCGCGTCCTTGCGCACGGCCTCGCCGCGATCGCATGCGCGCGCCACCGCGTAGACGTAGGCGCGGCAGGCGTTCAGCGCCACGTACATGTCGGCGAGCTTGCCCTGCATCAACTGGAATTCGCCAACCGGCTGCCCGAACTGTCTGCGCTCGTGCAGGTGCGGGATCGCGACGTCGAGGCACGCCTGCATGATGCCGAGCGG
>CAZOQY010000274.1:0-4562 GCA_964581835.1 uncultured Streptomycetaceae bacterium
ACGCTGATGATCACCAACCCCGGCCCCAGCCTCAACAACATCCTGCTGCGCAAGAAGCCGACCTACGGCTTCGCCGATTTCGCGCCGGTGTTCTACATCGGCTCGACGCCGCTGATCGCCGTCGCCAACCCGAAATTCCCGGCGAACGACGTGAAGGAGCTGATTGCCTACGCCAAGGCCAATCCCGGCAAGGTAACCTGGGGCTCGTCGGGCACCGGCAGCAACCCGCACGCGGGACTGGAAGCGCTGAAGGCCGTCACCGGCGTCAACATCACGCACGTTCCCTACAAGGGCACGGCGCCGGCGCTGACCGACGTAGTGGGCGGCCAGATCGACGGCCTCTACACCACCACCGTGTCGGCGGAGACCTTCATCCGCAGCGGCCGCGCCAAGGTGCTCGGCATCGCCGGCGCCAAGCGCCAGGCGCTGGTGCCCAACGTGGCGACGCTCGCCGAGCAGGGCATCCACGGCGCCGACAACCTGCTGTGGATCGGCATGGTCACCACCGCGAAGACGCCGCGCCCCATCATCGACAAGGTCAACCGCGAGCTGAACCGCATCCTGCAGATGCCCGACGTGAAGAGCCGCTTCGAGCAGCTCGGCCTCGACGCCGAGGGCGGCACGCCGGAGCACTTCGGCAAGTTCATCCAGGGCCAGGCGGATGCCATGCGCAAGCTTGTGAAGGCCGGGGTGCTTCCCGTTGAATAAAAGCGTCGCAGATAAGGCGTCGCAGGTGAAACGTCTCAGATGAGACGTCGCAGATAAGGCGTGTTGGCTGAACGACATCGCAGGTGAAGCGTCGCAGATGAGACGTCGCAGGTAATACGTCTCAGATAAGGCGCGTAGCAAAACGCCTTTGAAGAGACGCAGCACCTGAGACGTAGTATCTGAGACGCCTCACCTGAGACGCTTCATCTGAGACGAATTTTTGAGATTTGTGAGAGGAATGAAATGACTGACAAGGCAAAAAACGTGTCGCAACCGAAGGACTGGAAGCTGATCGTCGAAAAGGACGTGAAGATCCCGGTACGCGACGGCGCGATCCTGTACTGCGACGTGCTGCGCCCGGACACCGGCGGGGAGAAGGTGCCGGCGATCATGAACATCGGGCCGTACCAGAAGGACCGGCTGTGGATCCCGCCGGCCGACCTGGAGGAAGCGGCCAATCCTTACCTGTGCTGGGAAACCGGCAACCCGCTCTACTGGTGCCCGCGCGGCTACGCCATCGTGCGCGTGGACTCGCGCGGCGCGGGCAAGTCGCCCGGCATGTCCGACCCGAGCTCGTACGCCGAGGCGCTCGACTTCCACGACGCGATCGAATGGATCGCGAAGCGCGACTGGTGCTCCGGCAACATCGGCACGCTGGGCGTGTCCTACCACGCCAACTGCCAGTGGCGCGTCGCCAAGACCCAGCCGCCGTCGCTGAAGGCGATGATCCCGTGGGAAGGCCGCGCCGACCTCTACCGCGACCAGACCTTCCACGGCGGCGTGTTCGCGATGGGCTTCCTCGCCAACTGGATCGCCACCAACATGGCGCACCACATCATGGGCGAGGCGCGCGCGTACAACCCCAACGCCTTCAACAACAACATGCTGTGGAACTGGGCCAACCAGAACCTCGACTCCGACTGGTGGCGGCTGCGCAGCGCCGACTGGTCGAAGACCACGGTGCCGTTCTACAGCGTCGGCAACTGGACCGGCATGGGGCTGCACCTGCGCGGCAATATCGAGGGCTTCGTCAACGCGGCGTCGAAACACAAGAAGCTGCGCGTGCACAGCGGCACGCATTTCCACCCCTTCCACTCCGAGGAAGGCCGCCTCGACCAGCTGCGCTTCTTCGATCACTGGCTGAAGGGCAAGGACACCGGGATCATGGACGAGCCCCCGGTCAAGCTGATGATCCGCACCGGCGGCGGCAACGACAAATCCTACAAATTCCGCTTCGAAAACGAGTGGCCGCTCGCGCGCACGCAGTGGACGAAGATGTACCTCAAGGCCAACGCCGCGGAGCAGAACAGGAGCGGCGACCCCGAGGGCGAGCTGGTCGCCGCCAACCCGGCGAAGGCGGCGAGCTCGACCTACGCCGCGAGCCCGCCCTCGCACGCCGGCGTGAGCTCATCGGCGCCGTCGAACGCCGCGGGCAGCGTGGACCGCACCGGCATCTCCTTCATCACGGCGCCCCTGACCGAGGACACGGAAGTCACCGGCCCGGTCAAGCTCGTGATCTGGGTGTCGAGCACGTCGAAGGACGCGGACATCTTCGCGACCATCCGCAACATCGGCCCCGACGGCAAGGACGTGTGGGAGGAAGGCCAGCAGGGCGGCCACGACTACGTGCCGGTGGCCAAGGGCTGGCTGCGCGCGTCGCACCGCAAGCTCGACCCGGAGAAATCGCTGCCGTGGCGCCCCTACCACGCGCACAACGAGCGCCAGTGGCTGGAGCCGGGCAAGCCGGTGGAGTGCCACGTCGAGATCTGGCCGACCTCGATGGTGTTCAAGAAGGGGCACCGCATCCGCCTCGACGTGCAGTCGCGCGACGGCGTCGGCTCGTCGGTCTACCGGCACTACCACGCCGACTACAACATCGGCGCGCAGAACACCGTGCATGCCGGCGGCGACAAGGCGTCGTACCTGGTGCTGCCGGTTATTCCCTCCAAAGCGTAATGGGTAATGGGTGATGGGTAGAAGTCGTCTCAACAATGCTCAAAAGCAAATCAGCCACAGAGAGCACCGAGAACACAGAGGGAGGCCCGATTTTCAGGCTTGGGTTCTTCTCTGTGAACTCTGTGTTCTCTGTGGCTAAACGGGGTTTTTGAGACAGGTTCTAGTTAATCACCCTCCTCACAACGCCAAAGGGCGGCCACGGCCGCCCTTTTCTTTTCTGCCCAGCGTGTTAGCCGCAGCCTCCCACAGCCGGTCGGCGAAGGTGTAACACCCTGTAACAGCGGCATCCGGAACAGGCCTGGAGCAGTATCATTTGTATATGAGCAACCAGCTGAATCGATCCCTTGCCTGGCCCGCGTTGGCCGCTTTACTCGCGTTCAACGCCGGGAGCGCCGCCGCGCAGTTGTACAAGTGGACGGACGAGCGCGGGCGAGTCACCTACTCCAACCAGCTGCCGGTCGATGCGAAGGCGGCGCAGAAGACAACCGTCGTCGAGGATCGCGTTTCGGTGTATTCCCCGGATGCGGCGCTGCTGCGCGCGGTGGAAACCGACCGCCAGCACGCCAACCGGCCGGCAACCGACCGGCGCGACAACCCTCCGCCGGCCGTGGCGATGCTCGGCACGCCGGCACCAGCGCCTTCCTACGCCATCGAGCCGCAGGTCTACGATTATCCCTACGTCGTCGGCGGAGGCGGCTATTTCCGGCCGCAGCGCCCGATGCACAAGATCCCGCAGGTGAAGCTGTCCGCCGGCGCCACCGCCGGCAACACGGTCGGCCTCTACAGCATCATCCCCGGGAGTTCCGCGCCGGTACCCGGCACCTGGTCGCCGGTGGCGCCGCAACCGTCGCCCAAGTCCCGCTGGGACGAGCCGCGCCCGATGCCGCACGGCGGACAGGGCTGGCGCCGCTGACAGCGCATACGGCGTCTCAGGTACCGCGTCTCAGATACTACGTCGCAGATACTGCGTCTCAGGTAGATCGTCTCGGGTAATGCGCCTTGCTTGCTTCGCTTTTTCTGAGACGTTTCATCTGAGACGCTTCATCTGCGACGCCTCACCTGCAACGCCTTTTCGCTTTTCGTCACCCGTCACCGATCTTCAGTCGGGCTGAAGGTCAAACACCGCCCCCAGCGTGCAGGCGAGGTCCATGATGCCGACCAGCGCGGCGATCTCGACGATTTCGGCCGGGGAGTAAACCGCCTTCAGGCGCTTGACCAGCGCGTCCGGCACCTCGCCTCGGCCGCGCGTCATCGCTTCGGCGAACTCGAGCGCGACCGCTTCCTTCGGATCCAGCGCCGCGTAATCCGAGCGGTCGATCGCTTCCAGTTCCATCTCGGTAACGCCGTGCTTCAGCGCGTAGCTGCGGTGCGAGCCGGTGCTGTAGTCGCTCGCGCGCAGCCGCGCCACCTTGAACGCGATCTTCTCCTTGAAGCGGCGCGGCAGCACGCCGGCGTCGAGCGCGGCGTGGAAATAGGCGCGGTGCGCGGCGAGCACGCCCGGCTGCTGCGCCAGCGTGCGGTACATGCCCGGCACACGCCCGCGCGTCGCGCGCAGCTGATCGAACACCGCCTTCAGCTCCGCCGGCTCGTTCGCCGGCTCCACCATCGGCACTCGGGCCATATCGCTACCCCTAACCCGCCAGGTCCGGCAACTGCACGCCCACGCCCTGCGCCAGCGCCTTCTCGTAGGCCCGGGCGGCTAGCGCGACGTCCTCGATCGCCACGCCCAGCGACTTGTACAGCGTGACGTCGCGCGAAGAAGCGCGCGCCTTGACCTTGCCCGACACGATGTCCGACAGCGGCAAGACGCGGTCCCAGGCGAGCGCGCCTTCCTGCACCGGCACCACCAGGTCGGTGGCCTCGTAGCGCGCCTGCTCCGGGTCGTCCACCGCGATGCA
>CAZOQY010000275.1:0-4560 GCA_964581835.1 uncultured Streptomycetaceae bacterium
TCACCTTCTTCGGCGGCAAGCTCTCCGGCGCGCTCAAGGCCGCGGTGGACGCGCTCGCGGAGGTCGCCATCGGCGAGGACCCGCTGGAAATCGAGGCGCTCGTCGCCAAGCTCCGCGCCGCGTCGCCGGGCGGCCCCGGCGGCCTCGCCATGCTGGCGCTGGCCGCGATCGACATCGCGCTGTGGGACATCAAGGGCAAGGCGCTGAACCGCACCGTGTGCTCCCTGCTGGGCGGTTACCGCAAACGCGTGCCGACCTACGCCAGCGGCGCGCTGATGCGCGGCTTCCCGCTGGCGCACGTCGAGAAGGCCGCGGCGGACCTGGTGAAGAAAGGCTTCCGGCAGATGAAGACGCAGCTGGCGCTGCCCGGCGACACCAACCCGGAGAAGGAAATCGAGCGCATCCGCACCGTGAGAAACGCGATCGGCTACGAGATCGACCTCATGTGCGACATCAACCAGCGCTGGGACGTGCGCCAGGCGATCTCGATCGGCAAGCGCGTGGACGAATATCGCCTGTTCTGGCTCGAGGACGTCACCGCCCACGACGACTACGCGGGCCTCGCGCGCGTCACCGACGCCCTCTCCACCCCGGTGGCAGGCGGCGAGTACGTCTACGGCATCGTGCCGTTCCGTCACATGATGGAAGCGCGCTCGGTGGATATCATCATGGTGGACCTGCTGCGCGCGGGCGGCATCACGCAATGGGTCAAGGTCGCCGGCATGGCGGAAGCGTTCAACCTGCCGATCGTGAACCACCTCGCGCCGGAAATCTCGGTGCACCTCGTCGCTGCCGTGCCCAACGGCCTCACGGTGGAGTACATGCCGTGGTCGTCGCGGATGTTCGAGGAAGTACCGCAGCCGGTGAAGGGCGAGCTGACCGTGTGGGACCGGCCCGGCCTCGGCCTCAAGTTCGACCAGGCGGCGCTGAAGCGTTACGGTGCGTAGTCCGGACTAGCCGCCGATGAATTCTTTTCAATACCCCCTTGAGGGGTACGCCGATACACGCCGATAACGACCCCGGTCAATTTCGAGGAGACGTCCGTGAAGCAGGCAAAGTTCGCATTACTCGTGGTTCTGGCCGTCGTGCTTTTCCCGGCGGATGCTGGCGCGCAAGCCCGGGGGGCGGAAGCTGCGTACCCCACCAGGCCGATCCGCTTCGTGGTGCCCTTCCCGGCTGGCGGCACGCCCGACATCCAGGCGCGCATGCTGTCCGAACAGCTCGCGCAGCGCCTCGGCCAGCCGGTGGTGATCGACAACCGCGGCGGCGCCGGCGGCGTCCTCGGCATGGAAATCGCCGCGCGCGCGCCGGCCGACGGCTACACCATCGTCACGGCCACCGTCGGCGCCTGGGCGGTGACGCCCCACCTCTACAAGCTCCAGTACCAGGTGCTGAAGGACTTCGCGCCGGTGATCCAGGTCGCCACCTCGCCCGGCGTGGTGGTCGTCCATCCATCCGTCGCGGTCAAGAGCGTGAAGGACCTGCTGGCCATGGCGCGCGAAAAGCCCGGCGCAATCAACTACTCGTCTGGCGGCGCGGGCGGCTTCAGCCACATCTCGGCGGAACTGTTCAACTACCTGGCGAAAGTGAAGATGACCGACATCCAGTACAAGGGCGCGGCGCCGGCGATGACGGCCCTGCTCGGCGGCCATACCCAGGTCATGTTCAACACGGCGCTGACGACGCTCCCGCACGTCAAGGCAGGCAAGCTGCGCGCGCTCGCCGCGACCAGCGCGAAGCGCATGGAGTCCATGCCCGACCTGCCGACGGTCGCCGAAGCCGGCGTGCCCGGCTACGAGAACTCGTCCTGGACCGGCATCGCCGCGCCGGCCGGCACGCCGCCGGCCATCGTCGGCCGCCTCAACAAGGAACTCGCCGCCATCCTCGCCCTGCCGGACATCCGGCAGAAGCACGCCGCGGCGGGCGCCGTCATCGCCGGCGGCACGCCGAAGGAATTCCAGGACTACCTGCGGGTGGAATACGCCAAATTCGGAAAACTGGTCAAGGAAGCCGGCATCAAGGTGCAGGCCGGGAGTTGAGCGCGATGACCTGCGTGCTCTTCGCCCACCGCGACGCGGAATTCTTTGCGCCGAAACTGCGCAGCCGCTTCCCGCAACTGACCGTCCTCACGGCGCCCGATCTGCCCGATGCCGACGACCGGCTGGGCGAAGCCGACGTGATCATGGCCACCGGGCACCTGTTCAACGATCGCCGGCTGCAGCTCGCGCAGAAGCTGCGCTGGATCCACACGATGACCACCGGTTTCGATTCCATCATCCTGTCGGACGCCCTGCGGCCCGAGATCCTGCTGACCACGACACGCGGCATCCACGGCCCGCAGACTTCCGAGATGGCGATCCTGTACATGATGAACCTCGCGCGCGGCGTGCCGCGCATGGTCGAGAACCAGCGCAAGCACGTGTGGAAGCGCTGGACGCAGGTGCGGCTCTACGGCAAGACGGTGGCGATCCTCGGCATGGGGGTGATCGCGGAAGCGCTGGCGCCGCGCTGCAAGGCGCTCGGCATGACGGTGCTGGGCGTGACACGCACGCCCCGCTCGCCCGCGGGTTTCGACCGCGTCTACCGCTACGACCAGCTGAAGGAAGCCGCGGCGCTGGCCGATTTCCTGGTCGTGCTGGCGCCGCACGCGCGCGAAACCGAGAACATCATCGACGCCGGCGTGCTGGCGGCGATGAAAAAAAGCGCCTTTCTCGTCAACCTTGCCCGCGGTGCCGTGTGCGACGAAGACGCGCTGCTCGCCGCGCTGCGCGAGAAGCGCATCGCCGGCGCCGGACTCGACGTGTTCCGCAAGGAGCCGCTGCCGGCGGACAGCCCGTTCTGGGACCTGGAGAACGTGATGATCAGCGCGCACTGCTCGGGCAGCAGCGACGACAACCTGGCCATCACCTGGCCGATCATCGAGACCAACATGGCCTGCTTCCTCGAGGGGCGCAGCGCCGGGATGATCAACCTCGTTTCACACTGAGCGTCGTTCGGCCTGCGGGAACTTCGCTTTTGGTTTTTTCCGTTCCCGGACGGGAACGGAAAAAACCATCCGATACCCCGTCAAAGACTCGCCAGCACCTTGCCCCAGCGCGGGTCCGGCCGCTGCTGCATGCGCCCGCCCGCCGCGCGCAGCGCGGCCCAGGTGGTCGAGAGGATATTGAGCAGCACCGGCTTGCCGAACTCCGCTTCGAGCATCGGCACCGCGTGGATCGCGTGCCACAAGCCGCCCGGCATCAGCAGCGCCTGCGCCTGCGGCGCCTTCCTCAGCGCCGCGCGCCCCAGTTCGAGCGCGAGCTCGTGGTCATCGGCCGCGCTGGAGTGCTTGTTCTGCTCCAGCGTGCGCACGCGCGACGCCTCGGCCATGACCTCGATGCCCGCCTCGGCGAGATAGCGCGTCAGCGCGCCCACCACCGTTTCCGGCCAGCGCGTCGCCAGCGCGATCTTCGTCGCGCCAAAATGCTGCAGCGTCGCGATATGGGCTTCGAGGTCCGTGTCGCAGGCGATGCCGGTGCGCTTCGCCCCCTCGGCCAGGATCTCGCGCATCTTCGTCCGCCCCAGCGCCGAGGCCACCGGCACGCCCGAGAGCGCGATGCGATCCACCTTCTTCTTCGCCAGCAGATCGAAGCGATGCCACAGCGTCGGCAGCTCCTTCTCCACCGCCGCCAGCGTGTAGTCCTTCAGGTCGAGGCCGGTGGTGATCAGCATCACCCCCTCCGGCGCGACGCGGTAGAACTGGTAGGCGTCCATGTCGGTGTAGAGATGGGGAATGACGTAGCCGAGCTGGTACCAGGGATGGATCACGCTCATCGATGCGTTCCTACCAGGCGACCGATCCGCCGTCGACCGGGATGATGGCCCCGGTCATGAAGTTGGAGGCGTCGGAAGCGAGCAGCACCACGATGCCCTTCAAGTCGTTCTCGCCGCCGGTGCGGCCGAGCGGGATCTCGCGCAGGATGGGCTCGGGATTCTTCTCGAACAGCTTCTGGTTGATCGGCGTCACGAAAAAACCCGGGCAGATGCAGTTGACGCGGATGTTGTGCTGCGCCCACTTCACCGCGAGGTCGCGCGTGAAGTTCACCAGCGCGCCCTTGCTGGTGCTGTAGACGATCGAGCTGTAGGCCTTGGGATTGCGCCCCTGCAGTCCGGCGATCGAGGCGATGTTGATGATGCGGCCGCCCTTCTGCTTGATCATCTCGCGCCCGAAGATCTGCGAGCAGATGAACGGCGCCGTGGCGTTGAGATCCATGATCTGCTGCCAGCGGTCGAGCGGCATGTCTTCCGGCGCCGCCACCCACGCGCGGCCGGAGTTGTTGACCAGCACGTCCACGCGCCCGAATTTTCTCAGCGTCGCGTCCTTCACCGCCTCGACCTGCTCCGGTTTCGTCACGTCGCACGCCGCGGCCAGCGCCTTCACGCCCAGCTTCTCCAGCCCGGCCGCCGCCTGCTCGCAGTTCTCGAGTTTCCTCGAGCACACCACCACGTTCGAGCCGACCTCGGCCAGCGCCGTCGCCATCTGCAAACCGAGGCCGGTCGCGCCGCCGGTCACCACGCTCA
>CAZOQY010000276.1:0-4540 GCA_964581835.1 uncultured Streptomycetaceae bacterium
AACTCTGTGTTCTCTGTGGCTAAACGGGGTTTTTGAGATAGGTTCTAGTTACAAGCGACGAGAAACGAGCAACGAGTCACTCTTTGCTGCGGTAATGCAATGGGCTAAGATGCCCCGAAGCGTCGGGAGGAGAGGGAAATGATCGTCCGCGACATCGTCAAGATGAAGGGCAGCACCGTGTTCAGCATCGCGCCGGGCGGAGCCGTGGCGGAGGCGCTGAGCGTCATGGTGAAGAACGACATCGGCTCGCTGGTGGTGCTGGACGGTGACCGGCTCGCCGGCATGCTGACCTTCCGCGAAATCCTGAAAGCGCTGGAGGCGCGCAGCGGCAGCCTCGCCGGGCTCCGGGTCGCCGACGTCATGACCGCCGAGCCCGTGTGCGGCGACCCCGAGGATTCGCTCGAGAGCCTGCGCGAGATCATGAACAAGGGCCACATCCGCTACCTGCCGGTGAAGGAGGGCGGGAAACTCATCGGCGTGATCTCTTTCCACGACGTCGCCAACGCGGTGATCCGGGAAACCACCTTCCAGAACCGGCTGCTGAAGAGCTACATCAAGAACTGGCCCGAAGAGGAATCCGCTAAATAATCGCGCGTGCCCGGTCCAGCGGTCGGGTATCTCCTTCGCGTGCGCAAGCGTCATCGGTCGGCTCCGCGGATTCCTTAAAATTGAGTCATTCCCATTCAGGAAACAACCTCGCGCCCGGGGTCAAAGGGCGCGAGGTTGTTTCCTGGGCGATGTACGACTTCGCCAACTCCGGTTACACCACCGTCGTCATCACCGCCGTGTTCAACGCCTACTTCGTCGCCGAGGTCGCCGGCCGGGCGCCGTGGGCGACGTTCGCCTGGACCGCGGCGCTGGCGGTGTCCTACGCGCTGATCGTGCTGACCGCGCCGGTGATCGGCGCGTACGCCGATGCGCGCGCGGCGAAGAAGCGGCTGCTGGCCGCGACCACCGTCGGCTGCGTGTTGTTCACGGCGGGGCTCGCGACGGTGGGCAGCGGCGATCTCGCGCTCGGCATCGCGCTGGTGATCCTGTCCAATTTCTTCTTCGGCACCGGCGAGAACCTGGTCGCGTCGTTTCTGCCCGAGCTCGCGAAGGAGGAGGCGATGGGCAGGGTCTCCGGCTGGGGCTGGGGTCTCGGCTACCTGGGCGGCCTGCTGGCGCTGGGCGCCTGCCTGGCCTACATCACTTACGCCCAGGCGCAAGGCGCGCCGGCGACGGCGTTCGTGCCGGTCACGATGCTGATCACCGCCGGGATATTCGTGCTGGCCAGCCTGCCGACGTTCCTGTTCCTGCGCGAGCGCGCAGTGCCCGTTCCGGTAACCGTTTTGGGAACTGAGGCCGGCGCCACCGGCGTGCTGAAAAGCGCGTTCTCGCGCGTTGCGGAAACGCTCGGACGCGCCCGGCGTTACTCGGACCTGTGGCGCTTTCTCGTGTGCCTCGTGTTCTACCAGGCGGGCATCCAGACGGTGATTGCGCTGGCGGCGGTGTACGCGCAGGAAGCGATGGGCTTCACCACGCGCGACACCATCACGCTGATCCTGGTGGTGAACGTCACGGCGGCGATCGGCGCGTTCGCTTTCGGCCACGTGCAGGACCGGCTTGGACACGTACGCACGCTGGCGTTCACGCTGTGCGGCTGGCTGCTCGCCGTGGTGCTGGCATGGATGGCCGAGGGCCCGGCGTTGTTCTGGGTCGTCGCCAACCTCGTCGGGCTTTGCCTGGGCTCCACCCAGTCCGCGGGCCGCGCGCTGATCGGCTACCTGAGCCCCCCGGCGCGCACGGCGGAGTTTTTCGGGCTGTGGGGGCTGGCCGTGAAACTGTCTTCCATCGTCGGCCCGCTTACTTATGGTGCGGTCACCTGGGTAACGCAGGGCAATCACCGGCTCGCCATCCTGGTCACCGGCCTGTTCTTCGTCGCCGGCCTGGCGATCCTGGCTGGCCTCGACCCCAGGCGGGGGCGGGAGGCCGCCTTGAGGGATGAGGGAGTGAGCCGGGGTTTCGAATAACCTGCCTGCGCAGGTTAGAGCCGGCGAACGCCCGACCCGCTGCATCGGGTCGGGCTGGGCGGCGATTTCATCACCGCGTCACCTCATCGCCTGACTTTTAATCTACAATCGGTTCCCTCACAGAACGCCGCTCATGGAAGCGGCGCGACCCAGGGAAACAGCATGGCACTCAACTTGTTTGGCGGCGGCAAGGTCGACCACCCGATGGCCGATCCGAAGCGGGCGCGCGAGATCATCGGCGAACTCGCCAGCGATCCCGCCAAGGCGCTCGCGGAAATCACCGAGTGGCTGGAGTCGATGAACCGCACCGACGGTTTCAAGCTCGACCGCCGCTTCGAAAACATCGACCTCCTCGACGGCGCCGCGAAGAACCACCAGCGCAAGCTCGCGCAGGACTACCTGGCGATGCCGCGCCAGCAGAAATTCCAGGAAAACCGGCTGTGGACGGCTTCGTTCGAGTTCTGGAAGCACCTCGGCGACGCCTACGCCCGCTGCGTGGACGAGCACGAAGCCAACCTGAACGGCGCCGCCGCCATCCGCAAGAACGTGCCGGCGATCGCGGCGCGGGCGCTGCGCGCGCTGACGCTGCAGCTCAAGTGGACGCTGCTGCGCTACGGGCTGGTCGAGCCGCGGATATGGAACGACCTGGCGCGGCTCTACCGGCTCGCGGAGCAGAAGGGCTGGGCCGATGCCGAAGTCGCGGTCTATCCCGGCTCGCACGGCGGCGGCAGCGTGAAGGGGGAATTCCTCAAGGCGCTGATGCTATCGGCGTCCTCGCCCGACGGCCTGCCGCCGGTGCGGCAGGAGATCGCCGAGCGGGCGGTGGCGCATTTCTCGCGCTCGTTCGTGCTGTCCGCGAAACCCGAGGGCTGCACCCATTTCTTCGATCTGGCGGCGCCCAGGGCGCCGGCGCGCCTGCTGAAGGGCGTGCAACCGGTGGCGACCGTGCGTTTCTTCGGCGCGGGCGCGGCGTTCGCGGGGGTTACGCAACTGGAAGCGCAGGCGCGCGAGCGGGGCATCCCGGCCGACGTTCACCTCGGCGGCACTTACGAGAAGGAAGTCGTGGTCGGCGTGCTGAAGCACCTGGCGACGCAGTGGTCGGAGACGCCGCCGGAGCGCGGCTCGGAGCGGCGCCTCACCGCCGGCCGCATCACGGTGGTGCCCGGTCTCACCGAAATCATGGGCGTTCTCGATCCCGCGAGCAGCGATGCGCTCGATTTCAGCCAGGAATCGGCGGCGCAGACCGCGGAGAGCTGGATCGTGGTCAACGTCAGCGAGGGCGGTTACGGCGCGATCATCCCGGCGCAGAAGAGCGACTGGATCAAGGTCGGCACGCTGGTCGGCGTGCAGAACGAGGTCTCGAACAAATACTGGGGCATCGGGCTGATCCGGCGCATCACCCGCGACGAGCACCAGCAGCGCCAGGTCGGGATCCAGCTGCTCACCAAGACGGCGATACCGATCAAGATCGCGAAGTCCGGCTCGATTTCCTCTTTCAACGCCAACCGCGAGCCGCAGGGCGCGATCCTGCTGTCCACCTCGCCCGACAAGCAGGGCGAGATCGGCGTGGTGCTGCGCGACGGCATCTTCAACGGCCGCGACAGCCTCGACATGACGGTGAAGGACAAGGCCTACCTGCTGATGCCCGCCGCCATGGTCGAGGACGGCGAGGACTTCGACTGGGCGAAGTTCAAAGTCATGCAGCGCGGCTAGTGGCCTTGAGTGACACGGTGCTGCGTGACGCGATACGGCGTGACGCGGTAGTTCGTGACGCGATAAATCGGGTTTGGAAAAGCGGCTGACGCCTCATCGCGTCACGCGACATCGTGTCACGCAGTACCGCGTCACGACCCACCGCGTCACGCCTTCAGGACCTTCCGCAGCCATGCGCCTATGTCCTGAATCTCCTCCGCGCAGACGGCGTGCTGCATCGGGTACTGCTTCCATTCGACGGTGTAGCCGAATCCGGTCAGGAAGGTCATCGAGCCGGCGCCCATCATGAGGGGCACGACCGGGTCGTAGACGCCGTGCGCCATGAAGACCGGCGTCGCCTTGTTGGCCGGGGCCGCTTCCAGCGGCAGCGTGTCCGGGATCGGCAGGTACGAGGAGAGCACCATGAGGCCCGCGAGCTTCTGCGGGTAGCGCAGGCCGGTCTGCAGCGCGACCGCGCCGCCCTGGGAGAAGCCCGCCAGCACTATTTTCTCCGCCGCGACACCGCGCTTCACCTCGCGCTCGATCAGCGCGTTGATCTGCTCCTGCGATTCATGGAGCCCGACCGCGTCCGGGCGCCGCGACTTGCCTTCGAGGTCGCCGAAGGAAACGTCGTACCACGCGCGCATCACGTGGCCGTTGTTGATCGTCACCGCACGCGTCGGTGCGTGCGGGAACACGAAGCGGGTGGCGGGCGCGCCGGTCAGATCGAGCTCGTTCACGATCGGCATGAAGTCGTTGCCGTCGGCGCCGAGGCCGTGCATCCAGATGACGGAAGCTTTGGGGTTCTTGCCGGTTTCCAGTTCGATCGTTTCGAG
>CAZOQY010000277.1:0-4539 GCA_964581835.1 uncultured Streptomycetaceae bacterium
GCATCGAGCGCGCGCATCGCTTCGCCCGCCGCGCCATCGCCGTCCCACAGCGCATCCATCTCCGGCATGATGCGGGCGAGCGCGCCGCATTCGCGCAACAGCGCGAACATCCGCGAGGGAATTTTTTCCATCAGCCCGCGCGAGACTTCCTGCCACACGCGCTCCGGCACCAGCGCATCGACTTCGCCGCTTTGCGCCATGTCGCGCATCAACTGCATCGTTTCCGGCGCGATGCGAAAACCGAAGCGCGCGGCGAATCGCGCCACGCGCAGGATGCGGACCGGGTCCTCGGCGAAAGCGGGGCTGACGTGACGCAACACGCCGGCCTTGAGATCGTCGACGCCGTGATGCGGGTCGATCAGACGGCCGTCGGCGTCCTTCGCGATCGCGTTGACGGTGAGGTCGCGGCGCGCCAGGTCCTGCTCGAGCGTGACGTCGGGCGCGGCGTGGAACGCAAAGCCGTGGTAGCCGCGCGCGGTCTTGCGCTCCGTGCGCGCGAGGGCGTACTCCTCGTGGGTCTCGGGGTGCAGGAACACCGGGAAATCCTTGCCCACCGGCCGGTAGCCCAGCTTCACCATCTCGTCCGGCGTCGCGCCGACGACGACGTAGTCGCGGTCCTTGACCGGCAGGCCCAGCAGCTCGTCGCGGACGGCGCCGCCGACGCAGTAGATCTTCATAAGACGGTGAGGAGTGAGGAGTGAGGAGTGAGGAGGGAAGCACCCCCGCTTTGCGGGGCGCAAGGCAGAGTAGCCGAAGGCGCGAGACTACCCGTCACTCGTCACTCATCACTCGTCGCCGCGTTTCCGCGCCGGGCGCGAAACCGGTCGTAACGCGCGCGCGGAGTGCGGTTGCCGAGGTACGAGGGCGCCACCGCTTCCAGCGCGGCCGGCACGATGCCGAAGGGAAAATCGTCGCGGCTCACGTTGTCGACCTGCATCGAACGATAGTTGTCCCGCGTCATGAGCCTGACCGGCAGCAGTTCCATCGCGAAGGCCTGCAGGTACGACAATCCGTCGTTCAAACCGATGATCGGCCGCCGCCGGCCCGTCACCGCGCCCACGTATTCCACGAGTTCGCGCAGGGTGTAGACCCGGGGACCGCACAGGTCGTAGCTGCGGCCGACGCTGTCGGGACGCGAGAGGCTTTTCACGAATGCGGCCGCAACGTCCTCGACGTAAACAGGCTGGAAACGCGCCCCCGGGCAGGCCAGCGCCACCACCGGCGACAGGCGCAGCACCTGCGCGAACAGGTTCAGAAAGCTGTCGCCGCGCCCGAAGATGACCGACGGGCGGAATATCGTCCAGGCGAGCCCGGATTCGCGCACGGCGGCCTCGCCCTCGCCCTTGCTGCGCAGATAGGCGCTTGGCGCGGCCGTGCCGGCGCAGAGCGCGCTCATGTGCAACAGGCGCCCGACCCCGCTACTGCGGCAGGCGGCGACAACCTTCCGCGCGAGGCCGACGTGCGCTTCCTGGAAGCTGCGGGCGCCGCGCCCGTCGTGGAGGACTCCGACCAGGTTGACGACGGCATCGGCGCCGCGCACCAAGCCGGCGAGCTGGGCCGGATCGTGGATATCGGTCACCGTGACCTCGGCGGTCGGCAGCAGGATCAGCCGTTCCTTGGCGCGCTCGCGGTCGCGCGTGGCGACTCGCACCCGGTAGCCCGCCGCCGCCAGCGCGTGACAGACGCGCTGGCCCACGAATCCTGAACCGCCAAGCACGGCGACAGTGGTGATTTCCATGAAGCGGATTCTACCCCGGACGCTCCGGAGTCCGGTCCTGCAACAGGCCATGGATTTTCTGCCGGCGCCCGCGCCGGCAGAAAATCCTAGGGTGTATCCCCGAGGGAACGCTCGGTCCCCCGCTGCCGCGGCCCGATGGTGCCCAGGCGCTGCTTGAGGGGCTGCGCCGGCTGGCTGAAGTTGTGGGCGTAATAGCTCGCGTTCGCCATGACCCGCTTCACGTAATCGCGCGTCTCGTTGAACGGGATGGTCTCGGCGTAGACGGAACCCTCGATCGCCACTTCCGGCCGCCACGCACGCGCGCGCCCCGGCCCGGCATTGTAGGCGGCCGACGCGAGCACCGGGTGGCCGTCGAGGACGTCGAGCACGTGCTTGAGGTACCAGGTGCCGAGGCTCACGTTGGTGTCCACCTCGGTGACGTGCGTCCAGCGCCAGTCCTTCAGCCCCAGCTTGCCCGCCACCCACTTCGCCGTGCCGGGCATCAGCTGCATCAGCCCGCTCGCGCCGGCATGCGACTTGGCGTTCGGGATGAAGCGGCTCTCCTGCCGGATCAGCCCGTAGACCCAGGCCTCGTCCAGCTCGAGCTGCGTGGTGTGGACGTTCAGCACGTCGCGATAAGGCGCGAGGTAGCGCAGGTGAAAATCGTGCAGCGCGACCGTGCGGTCGGCGGTGTTGATGGCGCGATCGTAGAGCTCGTTGCGCAACGCGATCTCGGAGGCGGCGAGCAACTGCTTGTCCTCGAGGCCGCGGATCGCCCATTGCCATTCGCGGTTCGCGTCCAGGCGCAGGTTGAGGCGATAGAGCAGGAGCGCGCGCCGCAGGCCGGCGTGCTTGCCCATGGCGCGCACTTCTTCCTCGCGCGGCTTCCAGGCGGCCGGCACCGTGATCTTCCCGCCCAGTTCCTCGAGCGCGAGCTGGCCGTAGAAACTGAATTCGGCCGCGAGCGGCTTCAGCAGCTCGACCGCTTCGTCGGCGCGCCCCAGCGCCTTCAGCGACCGCGCCTTCCAGTAGCGCCAGGCCGGGTCCGAGGACTCCCTGCCCGTCATCGCCCCGATCGCCGCCAGCACCTGCTGCCAGTCGCGGGCGCGCAGCGCGGCGCGCGCCTTCCAGGCGAGCTGCAGGTCGGAGAGGTCGCCCGCGCGCGCGAACCAGGCAAGCGCATCGGGCTGATGCCGCATCGCGCCGAGATAGGCGATCATGCCCCAGGCGTAGGCGCGCTCCTCCGGCGAGAAGCGCTCTTCGATCTTCGCCCAGTGGCGGGCCGCCTGCTGGGGCGAAGTGCGCGCCAGTCGGTGCACGGCGAACAGCGTGGTCTCGCGCCCGGCGCGGCTCTTCAGTTCCAATGCCTGCGGCCGCTCGAGGTAGCCCGCGGGGTTCGACGCAATGGTTTCGAGCAGGCGCGGGTCGGGTGCCTGGCCCGCCGGCAGCCATTGCGCGATGCTGCGGGCGAGGCTGACCTGGCCCACTTCCAGCGCCAGGCGAAAACGCGTCCACAGGTTGTCATTCGTGAGCATGCCCGCCGCGACGAGCGCCTCGAACAGCGGGGTGCAGCTCTCCGGCAGATCGCGCGCGACGAACCAGAGCGGGCGGATCTCGGGCAGCGTCTCCGACGCGTTGACGCGCAGCCGCGATTGCAGCGAGTAGCAGGTGATCTCGACGTCGTCGTTGACGAGCAGCGGCAGCTCGGCGTTGAACAGCTCCCATTCGCCGCGCCGGCCGAGCGACTTCAGCCACTCGTTGCGCAGCCGCTCCGAGAGCGGGCTGTCGCGGTTCGCGACGAGGAACGCGCGCACGTCCTCGACGGCGGCCTGATCGAGCCTCGGGGAGAGCTGCCAGTAGAGTACGTAAGGTTCGAGCAGGTGGCCCTTCAACCGGGCGGCGTGTTTCTCGAGCCGGGCGAACTGGCCGGCGCGAAACGCTTCGCGCGCGGCGAGGAACTCGTCAACCGGCGAAGGGCCCTGCGCCGCGGCCGGGACGGCCGACGCGACCAAGACCAGCAAAGCAAAACAGAGCCTGCTCATATACAACATGAAATCCCCTGCGTATCGGTCTAATTCTAGCCGTATTTGGCTTAATTAACGCGCAATCAAACCGTCGCGTTGACGCGGAAGCTCCGTCACGGGGAGTCGCGCGAAGAGGCGACCCGCGCTAGCGGGAACGTCGAATCACGAATCACGACTCACGAATCACGCCATTTTCGTGCTGGCAGCCTAGCCCAGGAACAGCTTGTAGGCGGGATTACGGGTCTCTTCAAAGCAGGGGTAGCCGACCCTGGCGAGGAAGGCGCGGAACTTGCGCTGGTCGCGCGGCGGCACCTGCATGCCGACCAGCACGCGCCCGTAGTCGGCGCCGTGGTTGCGGTAGTGGAACAGGCTGATGTTCCAGCCGCGGCTCATGGCGGCGAGGAATTTCATCAGCGCGCCCGGCCGCTCGGGAAACTCGAAGCGGTAGAGGATTTCGTTGTCCACCGTGGTGGGCGCGTGCCCGCCCACGGCGTGCCGGACGTGCAGCTTGGCGAGCTCGTTGTCGCTGAAATCGAGGGCTTTCAGCCCGCGCCGGCGCAGCCGTCGCACCAGCTCGCGCGTCTCGTCGCGGTCGCGCACCTGGACGCCGACGAACACGTGCGCCTCGCCCGGGTCGGCATAGCGGTAGTTGAACTCGGTGATGTTGCGCGCGCCGATCTGCGAGCAGAACTCGCGGAAGCTGCCGGGACGCTCGGGTATGGTGACCGCGAGTATCGCCTCGCGCGTCTCGCCCAGCTCGGCCTGCTCGGCGACGAAGCGCAGGCGGTCGAAGTTCAT
>CAZOQY010000278.1:0-2001 GCA_964581835.1 uncultured Streptomycetaceae bacterium
GAAGCATGCGTTCAGCCTCGAGGACGTTCCGGACTGGACGGTCCTGGAGCTGGACTTCGAGGACTGAATCAGGCGCCGAGAAGGCGGCCCGTGAGCAGCGACTGCATATCCCGGCGTCCGTCCGCGATCAGGTAGATGAAGACCTGCTTGCCAATTACGCGATAGATGAGCCGATACGGTTTGAAGTAGGTCTGGCGATATTCCCGGATGCCGAGTGCTTGCAGTTCCTTCGGGTGCGGACCGCGATCGGGGAAGGTGGCCAGGCGTTCGGCTACTTCGAGCAACCGATTCAATACGTATTCTGCTTTCTCCGGCGAATCGAATTCGGTGATGTGGTCGTAGATTTCCTCGAGGTCGTGCTCCGCGCCTTGAGTAATCAGGACTTCGTGGCGCATCAGCCGCCGTTCTTTTTCGCTCGCAGCCGGCGCACGACGTCAATAACGGGCTTGACCTTGCCCGCTTCGACCTCGCGGGTGCCTAGCGCCAGGATTTTCAGCAGGGCCAGCGTTTCCTGCGTCGCCTCGTACGAGGCGACGTCCTGTATCACGGCCCTGGCTTCGCCGTTTTGCGTGATCAGCATCGGCTCTCGCCCTTCAGCCAGCCGGTCGAGTACCTCCGCGGCGTTCGCTTTCAGATAGCTGATCGGCTTTATTTGGGATGAGCGCATGGGGCAGGTTTCCGTCAATTCGACAGGACTGAATATAGTTCATTATAAGTCCGGCAGCAACGGCCGCGCCGGATTCCACATGCTGACACCCCCATTCCGGCGGCTGCTACACTTGCGACTCCCCAAGGCGCCTTTAGCCTTGAATCTTGTAACTTGAACCCGGACCTCCGACATGTACAACCTGCATCTCACCCCCGAGCAGCTGGAATTCCGCGACACGGTGCGCGATTTCGTCGAGAACGAGATCAAGCCGGTCGCGCTGCACCCGGACCGGCTGCAGCCGTTCGAGAAGCCGCTGCTGGCCGACCTGCTCGACAAGGCCTCGCAGATGGGGTTGCGCACGCTCGCCCTGTCTGAAGAGGCGGGCGGCGCCGGCGCCGACGGGCTCACTGCCTGCATCGTCATGGAAGAACTGGGCGCGGGCGACGCCGACCTCGCCTCGGTGCTCGGCCTGACTTCGACGCTCGGCCACCTGCTGTTCGACCGACTGATGACGCCGGAACAGAAGAAGCGCTTCCTGCCGAAGTTCGTCGAGGACGATCGCTATCACCTCGCCTTCGCCGGTCGCAGTGCAGGCGAGGGCGTGGGCTGGAATTACCACCGTCCGATGTCCGCCGAGGGCGGCGTCGAACCGGTCGCGGTGAAGCAGGGCAATGAATGGGTCATCAACGGCACGCTTCCCTTCGTCGCGAACGCGACGGTGGCCAAGCTGTTCGCGGTGCAGGCGCGCACCGGCAAGGGCCGCACCACGCTGCTGGTGCCGCGCGACACGGCCGGGCTGACGGTGCGCGAGCCGCTGAAGGCCGTCGGCGAGGCGATCCGCTGGCATCACGGCGCCGGCGCCGGCGTGACGTTCAAGGACTGCAAGGTGCCGGCGGACCACGTGCTCGGCCAGGAAGGCGCGAGCCCGTTCACGCAGATTGCAACCGCGGCGCAGGCCACGACGGCTATCGCGGCGATCAACCTCGGCCTCGGCCGCGCCGCGTACGAAGCGGCCGTGGACTATTCGAACATCCGCCGCCAGGGCGGGCGCTTCATCATCGGGCACCAGGCGATCGGCGGGAAGCTCGCCGACTGCGCCATCCGGCTCGAGCTCGCGCGCGGCATGGTCTGGAAAGCGGCGTGGTTGCTGGATCACCCGGAGGCGGTGGCCGACCGCAGTGCGGCCGACCTGCCGTTCCACGTCATCGCGCGGGTCTACACGGCGGAAGCGGTCAACGACGTCGCCCTGCTGTCAGCGGAATGCTTCGGCGCGATGGGCGTGATGCGCGACATGCCGCTGCAGAAGTACGTGCACGACTCGATGGTGTTCCTGCACGCCGACGACGCCGACG
>CAZOQY010000278.1:2101-4510 GCA_964581835.1 uncultured Streptomycetaceae bacterium
AACGAAGAGCAACGCCACTGGCAGTCCGAGGCCAGAAAATTTTCGGACGAGGAGCTGCGCCCGCGCTCGGTGGAGCGCGACCAGATCGAGGGCGGCTTCGAACCGTGGGACTGGGGCATCATCGAGAAAGGCTCGAAGCTGGGCTTCCGCACGCTCGCGGTGCCCAAGGAATGGGGCGGCCCCGGCGCGGACTTCGTGTCGCAGGCGCTGGTGATGGCCGAGCTCGCGCGCGGCGACTCCGCCATGTCCAAGGCCTTCAGCCAGAACTGGAAGTGGAGTCACCTGATCGCGTCGGCCTGCAGCGACGACCAGAAGACGCGCTTCCTCAAGCCCTTCCTCGCCGACCACCGTTACGTGATGGGCCGCGGCATCACCGAGCCCAACGCCGGCTCCGACAACCGCATGCCGCCGGAGGACGACCCCAAGGCCGGCTACCGCCTGCGCGCGGAGCGCAAAGGCGACGAGTGGATTCTCAACGGCGAGAAGTGCTTCATCGCCAACGGCAGCGTCGGCTCGCTGTTCTTCGTCGACGCGCGCAGCAACCCGGACGTCAACATCAAGCAGGGCGGCACGCTGTTCATGGTGCCCAAGGACACGCCGGGCTTCCGCATCGGCAAGGTGTTCAACAAGCGCGGCTGGCGCTTCTACCAGAACGCCGAGCTGATATTCGAGAACGCGCGCGTGCCGCACGCCAACGTCGTCGGCGAGGTCGGCGTCGGCTCGGTCAAGGCCGGAAAGGGCGACACCACCGGCGGCGACATCTTCGGCGACCTCGAACTCGCCGCCAACGCGCTCGGCGTGTGCGACGACGCCTGCAACCTCGCGCGGGAATTCGCGAAGACGCACAAGCGCGCCGGGAAATACCTGATCGAGCACCAGATCGTGCAGCTGAAGGTGAACGAGATGCTGGCGCTGACCGAGGCGCTGCGCTCGTACGTGATGCGCGTGGCCTGGCAGCACGACCACGGCGAGCATTCCGCCAACGCCGGTCTGGTGATGAACTGGTCCACCGACGTGATCCAGCGCGTCACGCGCCTCAACATGGAGGTGCACGGTGCCGAGGGCTGCGCGATGGTCGCACGCGTGGACAAGCTCGTGCGCGATGCGATGGTGTGGACGCACCTCGCCGGCGACACGGTGCAGCGGATCAAGATCCTCAAGCGGATAAAGTAGTGCCGAATCCGGACGCCCAGGGATACGGGAGCCGCGGCTCCCGTGCCCTGATCGCCGGTTCGGCTCCGCCCGTTCGAACGGACGCGCTGCACCGTTCAACGCGCGGGAACGGGGGAGACATGAAGCAGCGTTCACGGCCCTTCAGCTCGAATCACGACTCACGACTCACGAATCACGCCCTTGTCGCAGCCGCGCTGCTGGCGCTCGCAGGCTGCGGCGTGGACACCGCCACCACCGCGGCCACCGGCGCGGCGATCAAGAAGCAGGAAGTCGACCAGGGCAAGAAGACCCTGGAGCAGACCCAGCAAAAGGTCGAGCAGGCCGCGCAGCAGGTTCAGCAGCGCGCCGAGGAAACGAGCGCCGCGGCTGACAAATAGGAACCGTCAGGCGCTGAGTGCAGCCGTTCCCTGTTCGGCGCGAAGGCGTAGCCTTCGCGCCGCTTCCACCATGTTGGCAAGGGCGGTCTCGGTCTCCAGCCACCCGCGCGTCTTCAGCCCGCAGTCCGGGTTGACCCACAACCGCTCGAGCGGGATCGTCTCCGCCGCTTTCTCCAGCAGCCGCAGCATGTCGTCCGCGTCCGGCACCCGCGGCGAGTGGATGTCGTACACCCCCGGCCCGATCTCGTTCGGGTAGCTGAACTCGCCAAAAGCATCCAGCAGTTCCATGTCGGAGCGCGACGTCTCGATCGTGATCACGTCGGCGTCGAGCGCGGCGATCGCCGGCAGGATGTCGTTGAACTCGGCGTAGCACATGTGGGTGTGGATCTGGGTCGAGTCCGCGACCCCGCACGAGGCGAGCTTGAACGCGCGCACCGCCCAGTCGAGGTAGCGCGGCCAGTCGCGCTGCTTCAGCGGCAGCCCCTCGCGGAACGCCGGCTCGTCGATCTGGATCACCGCGACGCCGGCTTTTTCCAGGTCGCGCACCTCGTCGCGCAGCGCCAGCGCGATCTGCAGCGCGGTGGTCTCGCGCGGCTGGTCGTCGCGCACGAACGACCATTGCAGCATCGTCACCGGACCGGTCAGCATGCCTTTCACCGGCCGCCCGGTGAGGCTTTGCGCGTAACGGATCCACTCCACCGTCATCGGTTCGGGACGGTAGACGTCGCCGTAGACGAGCGGCGGCTTGACGCAGCGCGAGCCGTAGCTCTGTACCCAGCCGTTGGCGGTGAAGGCGTAGCCCAGCAACTGCTCGCCGAAGTACTCGACCATGTCGTTGCGCTCGGCCTCGCCGTGCACC
>CAZOQY010000279.1:0-4484 GCA_964581835.1 uncultured Streptomycetaceae bacterium
GCCTCCGCGGTCGAGATCGCGCTCAAGATGAGCTTCCATTTCTGGCGCAACACGGGCCGGCCGGCGAAAACCGGCTTCGTCAGCCTCGCCGGCAGCTACCACGGCGAGACGCTCGGCGCGCTGGCGGTGACCGACGTGCCGCTCTACAAGGACACCTACGCCGCGCTCCTCATGAAGAGCAGCCAGGTGCCGAGCCCCGACTGGCGGCTGGCGGGAAAAGGGGAATCGCCGCGCGACTATGCCGCGCGCTGCGCCGCGGCGCTGGAGCGGCACCTCGAGCGGCACCACGCCGAGACCGCCGCGCTGATCGTGGAGCCGCTGGTGCAGGGCGCCGCCGGCATGGCGATGTACGACGCGGAGTACTTGCGCCGGGCGCGCGCGCTGTGCGACCGCTACGAAGTGCACCTGATCGCCGACGAGATCATGACCGGCTTCGGGCGCACCGGGACCTTCTTCGCGTTCGAGCAGGCCGGCATCACGCCGGATTTTCTGCTGCTGTCGAAAGGCATCACCGGCGGCTACCTGCCGCTCTCGGTCGTCATGACGCGTGAGGCCGTCTACCGGGCGTTCTACGACGACGACACGGCGCGCGGCTTCCTGCACTCGCATTCCTACACCGGCAGCGCGCTCGCCTGCCGGGCGGCGCTCGCCACGCTCGACCTCTTCGACGAGGACCGGGTGATCGAGAAGAATCGGGCGAAAAGCGCGCGCATCGCCGCCGCGACGCAGGCGGTCGCGCGCCATCCCCGGGTCCGCCACTTCCGTTCCACCGGCATGATCACCGCCTTCGACGTCGAGACGGCCGACCCCGGATTCGCCCGCCGCTTCTTTGCCGCCGCGCTCGAGCAGGAACTGCTGCTGCGCCCCCTCGGCAACACCGTGTACTTCATGCCGCCCTACGTGATCGGTGAGGACGAGATCGCGTTGCTCGCCGGACGCACCGCGGCGCTGCTCGACGCACCAGGAATTTGCGGGGACTAGCCCCCCGCAAATTCCTGATCATCTTGGGTCATAATGCGGCCGTTCAACCCGATGTTCGTCTTCGAATCCATGGCAACAAACTTGCGTAGCGGACGATGGGCGCGGCGGTTGTGGATGGTCTGCGCGGCGCTTGCGACAGCCCTGCCGCCGGAGGCCGCGGCTCAGCTGCCGGAACCGGTGGCGCGCGCGCTGGTGCAGGTCGGCATCCCCGAGGCCTCGGCCTCGCTCTACGTGCACGAGATCGGCGCCGAGCGCGCGCTGCTGACGGCGGGCGCCGAGCGCGCGATGAACCCGGCCTCCACCATCAAGCTGCTCACGACCTACGCCGGGCTCGACCTGCTCGGCCCCGCCTACCTGTGGACCACCGAAGCCTATGCCGCGGGGCCGCTGAAAGATGGCGTGCTCGCGGGCGACCTGGTGCTGCGCGGCCGCGGCGATCCCAAGCTCACGATCGAAAACTTCTGGCTGCTGCTGCGCAACCTGCGCGGGCGCGGGGTGCGCGAGATCCGCGGCGACCTGGTGCTGGACCGCGGCTATTTCGCCGCCGGGGAATTCGACCCCTCGCGCTTCGACGACCAGCCGACGCGGCCCTACAACACCGGCCCCGACGCCCTGCTCGTCAATTTCAAGGCGGTGCGCCTGCAGTTCGTCCCGGACCCGGACGCGCGCGCGGTGCGCATCGTCGTCGAGCCGCCGCTGCCGCAGGTGCAGGTCGTCAACAACCTCGCGCTCGACCCCAAGAGCGCGTGCGGCGACTGGCTCGGCAGGTTGAAATTCGAGAGCCAGGGCGACGCGACGGCGGCGCGCTTCGTTTTCAGCGGCCTGTACCCGGCGAGTTGCGGCGAGCGCGAACGCCACTTCAGCGTGCTCGGCCATTCCCAGTACGTGCTCGCGCTGTTCCGCGAACTGTGGCGCGAACTGGGCGGCACGCTCGCGGGCAACGTGCGCGACGGCGTCGCGGGCGCGGACGCACGGCCGGTTGCCTCCGTGCAGTCCCCCGCGATGTCGGAGGTGGTGCGCGACATCAACAAGTACTCCAACAACGTGATGGCGCGCCAGTTGTTCCTGACGCTGGGCGCGGCGGGTGCGGGCGCGCCGGCGAGCGCCGACAAGTCGGGCCGCGTCATCCGCCAATGGCTGGCGGGCAAGGGTCTGTCGTTCCCGGAACTGGTGCTGGAGAACGGCTCGGGTCTGTCGCGCGCCGAGCGTATCAGCGCACGCAATCTCGGCCAGCTGCTGATCTCGGCTTTCAGGAGCCCGGTGATGCCGGAGTTGATGGCCTCGCTGCCGGTCGCCGCGGTCGATGGCACCATGAGAAAGCGGCTGTCGGGCGCCGAGGTGGCGGGCCAGGCGCACATCAAGACCGGGTCGCTGACCGGCGTGCGCGCGATCGCCGGCTACGTGCTCGACGCCGCGGGGCGGCGCATGGTCGTGGTGCTCATCATCAATCACGCCAACGCCGGCAACGCGCAAACCGTCCAGGACGCACTGCTGCGCTGGGTCTACAACCGCTAGCGTCGTCGTCAGGCATCGCCCGCCGATTTTTCCTGTCGTTGCGTGACGACAGTTCGCGCTCGACGCGCGCGGAATTTTTTTCCGCGGCGCCGGTCCATTCTTCAAGCGATTGGGTTCATCCGCATCGAGCATCACCCATGCGGCGTGCGCGGTGCTTCCGCGCCATTCCCGGACCGACTCGCTTCAAACCAAGGAAAAGGAGATCCCATGTTGAAACGTACTCTCGTCTCGTTTGCCGCCGCGACCTTGCTGGCGGGCCCCGCCGCCGCCCAGGTCAAGTCGCCCGACAGCGGCTTCTACATCGGCGGCGGCCTCGGACGCACGGACAGCGACCAGGGTGGCGCCATCGACAACAAGGACAACGCCTGGAAGGCATTCGGCGGTTACCAGTTCAACAAGTACTTCGCCGTCGAGGGCGGCTACGTCGATCTCGGTCAAGTGACGCTGCCGGGCGCGGCGCTGGACAGCAAGGCCTGGCAGGCGTCCGCGGTCGGCAGCCTGCCGTTGTCAGAGCAGTTCGCCCTGACCGGCAAGCTGGGCTTCGCGCAGACCGAAACCAAGGTGGGCGGCTTCGGCAGCGACCATAACACCGACCCGACGTACGGGCTGGGCTTGCGCTACGATTTCACCCGGCAATTCGGCATCCGCGGCGAATGGGAGCGTTTTCGCCTGGGCGGCGGCCCGCTCACCGGGAAGAGCGACACCGATCTGTACTCGGTCAGCGCAGTATTCCGGTTCTACTGATCGGGCCGGACGCGCATGGAGCAGCCGGGCCACGCCCGGCTGCCCGCGCGTGACATTTGTCATGCCGTGGCCCGGTTGAATTCTCCGTCGGCGGGCGTAGAATAATTCGACCGGGGTAATGCGCATGCCCATCCGTCACGCAGTGCTGGTATCGGCAATCACGGTCGGTTCGTGGCCGGCCGGTGTCGCGCACGCTGCCGACGCGGCGGCCCAGGCACTGGCCTCGCCGCCCGGCCAGTCCCAACCCGCGCTGCGCCCGGAAACGCCCGCTGCGCCTGCCCCGCATCCCGTCGATCTGCGGCCCGCCAAACTCACTTTCGCTGCATCCCCGCTCGCGCGCCAGGACGACCCGCGGCCCGGGCCGGCAATCGATGCGGCCTCCGTCTCAGCCCGTCCTGCCGCATTCGCGCCGGGCTATTCCGCCACGGCCGCAGCCGGATCCGCGCTGAAACTGTCGCGGGGGCCGAGCGCGCCGAGAACCGGCTGGGAAATGTCCGGCCGCGTGGGGCCGCTACGCTGGCTCACGCCACTGGAAGGCGAGGGCGAGACCCAGGTCCGGTTCGGCGGCCGGCTGCAGAACCAGCCGCGCATGCCGAACATGCCGATATTCAACGTCGGCATCCACTACAACTTCGAGTAACAGTGCGGCGGCCCGCCGCTCACAGTCCCAGTTCGCGCCACAACGCATCCACGCGGCGCTTCACGTCCTCGCTCATCGCGATCGCCTCGCCCCAGCGGCGGTCGGTCTCGCCCGGCCACTTGTTGGTCGCGTCGATACCCATCTTCGAGCCGAGCCCGGGCACCGGGCTCGCGAAATCGAGGTAATCGATCGGCGTGTGCTCGGTGATGAGCGTGTCGCGCCTGGGGTCCACCCGCGTCGACAGCGCCCAGATCACTTCCTTCCAGTCGCGCACGTTGACGTCGTCGTCGGTGACGATGATGAATTTGGTATAGAGAAACTGGCGCAGGAAGGACCAGATGCCGAACATCACGCGCTTGGCGTGTCCCGGGTACTGCTTCTTCATGGCGACGCAGGCGACGCGGTAGGAGCAGCCCTCGGGCGGCAGGTAGAAATCAACGATCTCCGGAAACTGGCGCTTCAGCAGCGGCACGAACACCTCGTTCAATGCCAGGCCCAGCATCGCCGGCTCGTCGGGCGGCTTGCCGGTGTAGGTCGAGTGGTAAACGGGATCACGACGCGTCGTGATCCGGTCTATCGTGAAAACCGGGAACCGCTCCTGCTC